>JAEWME010000344.1 GCA_023393265.1 Bacteroidota bacterium
GTCTTGGTCGTTTTATTTGTGGGCGTAATGTTGTTTACGAATTCGTATGCACTGGTCGAAAAAATAATCATCGCATTTGTGTCAATCATCGGGCTTTCGTTTCTCTACGAGCTAAGCCTGGTGGAGATCGATTGGGTAAAAGCAGGGGTTGCCTGGGTGGTGCCTTCCATTCCTGAAGGTTCTATCATGATTATTATGAGCGTGCTAGGTGCAGTGGTGATGCCGCATAACCTGTTTCTGCATTCAGAAGTTATTCAGAGCCGCCAGTGGAACCTCGAAAATGACGAAGTGATAAAAAAACAGCTCGATTATGAGTTTGTGGATACGCTGGTATCGATGCTCATTGGTTGGGCCATCAACAGCGCAATGATTATTTTGGCTGCAACTACTTTCTTCAAAAATGGCGTTAAAGTCGACGAGTTGCAACAGGCGCAGTCAATGCTGGGACCGTTGCTCGGGAACAACGCCGGTGTTGTATTTGCGATTGCCTTGTTGTTCGCAGGTATTGCCAGTTCGATAACATCTGGAATGGCAGGGGGAAGTATTTTTGCCGGCCTTTTTTCTGAACCTTACGACATTAAAGATAATCACTCACGAATGGGGCTCGGACTTTCATTATTGATTGCATTAATCCTGGTTTTTGTCATTGGTAATCCGTTCAACGCATTGATTATCTCTCAAATGGTTCTTAGCATTCAATTGCCGTTTACCATTTTTTTGCAGATCTATCTTACTTCGTCGAGAAAAGTAATGGGCAAATATGTCAATTCAAAATTCACGACTGGATTGATGCTGGTAATCGGCCTGATTGTTACATTCCTGAATGTTTTGCTTTTCGCCAGTTTCTTTCAGTAAATAGCCTAAGATTTAGGCAAAAAGTCAGTTTTTCAGGATAATAGTAAAGCTGACTTTTTTGTTGATAACCCCGATAATTTTATGTTTATATAGTTTACTTTCCTTTATCCATATAGAATCCTGCATCAAAAACTTTTTCAACAATTGTTCATAAACCGGACTTGTAAGTCGTTTATTTAAACAATTAAAAATGTTTGTATTAGATGTGTTTCGTGTTTTATCTTTACATCATCAGACGAGCGATAAAAGGTTACTTTGAAAGAATGGAGGATGAAAAATGGTTCTTAACCGGGCTGATTTTCTGATCGCACTGATCTTTGGGTCGGCATTCTGTAGAAGTTGAAGTTGAATCAGGAAGCTTGCTTTCAAGGGTTCGCAATTAAAGAAGTCAACCGTCAAACGTTCATTTCAGAAATTGTATCAGGAAGATGTCAGATCAGAAGGAATTTCGGTTCCTAATGATTGACCAGACTCGAGAGATTGTCGTAAGATAACCTCGATTCTGTATTGAAGATGTTTGCAAAAACAATCAAATGATGATCTGAATGAGACTTCGTCCGGGAAGGTTTCCTGCAAAGGAATACCGAAGGGACAGCCGGAAGGCCAACTGTAACAGGTTGAGCTGCAAGGTGAGAGGCTGAACGGAAAATGCTGAAAAGCAAAAAGCGGGAAGCCAGCCAAAATAACCGTAGTCTGGCACTAAGAAAATCTTTCGGGGTTTTCAAAAGTGAATGGGAACTTTCTTCACGGATTGTTCCCATTCGTGTTTTTATGTGTTTCTTCCTGTATTCAGAATTGGGACTGTAAAATAAAAGGTTGCTCCCAGGTTTGTATCGGATTCGAGGTGAATTTTCCCACCCAGAAGTTCTGCAAGGTTTTTCGTAATTGCTAGTCCAAGTCCGTTTCCCCCGTATTTTCGTGTTTGAGCAGACTCTACCTGCCGAAAGCGCTCGAATATTTTGTCATGGTATTCTTGCGGTATTCCAATGCCGGTGTCTTTCACATGAAACTGAACCAGATCGTTGTCTTTTATTTCCAGTCCAATCTCGATAAAGCCTGAATCTGTAAATTTCAGCGCATTACCAACAAAGTTAATGAGCACCTGCCTGATGCGGGCTTCGTCGTTTCTCATCATCAGGTATTGGAAACCCATACTTTTTTCTGATAACCTCAATTCGATGCCTTTTGATTTTGCCTTGAATGAATATTCTTTCTGAATGTCGGAGACAACCTGGAAGGCGGAGAACTCATTGCTGTTCAGTTCAACTTCACCTGCCTCTATCTTTGAAATATCCAGGATGTCGTTAATGATTGAGAGGAGGTTATTACCGCTTAGGTTAATAAGATTGGCATATTCCTTCCGGGTTTCCAGGTCCAGATCAATAGAGGTGAGCAGGTCGGAAAAACCAAGAATGCTGTTGAGCGGCGTCCTGATTTCGTGTGACATATTGGCCAGAAAAGCTGATTTTAAACGGTCGCTTTCTTCGGCTTTTTCTTTCGCATCAATTAAATCTTTTTCCATTTGTTTCCGCTCGCTGATGTCTTCGCTCAAAACAATAAAGTTTGTAATTACACCATCGCCATTTTTGATTGGTGAAATCAAAACTGATTCCCAGTATTTTTCCTTGTCTTTCTTTCTGTTTTGATGTTCGCCGCGCCATTCTTTACCTTTTTTCAGACAGTTCCATATTTCCTTGTAAGTTTTTTCCGAAGTATGACCGGGTTTAAGGATCCTCAATATTTTTCCGGATAGTTCTTCTCTTGAATATCCTGAAGTTGAAATGAATTTATTGTTGACATATTCGATGACACCATCGGTATCCGTGATTATGACAGATGCAGGATTTTGCTCGATGGCAACCGAGAGTTTTAATATTTCGAGATCCGATTTCTTTCTACTCGTAATGTCTTCCTTAATGGCCATAAAATTGACGATGGCTCCAAGTTCGTCGCGAATGGGAGAGATGAGTACCGATTCCCAAAAGAGTTCACCGTTCTTCTTTCTGTTCAGTATCTCGCCGCGGTATTCATTTCCTGAGAGGATAGTTTTCCACAGCTTCGAATATTCGTCGCGCGGAGTGAATCCGGATTGAAAAATGCTGGCATTTTTACTTTTAGTTTCTTCGAAAGAATAACCGCTGATTTCTGTGAATTTTTGATTCACATATTCGATATTACCTTTCAGGTCGGTGATGATGATGCTTGCCGGACTCTGCTCTATGCCTTTGGACAATTGGGTAATTTTCTGTTCGCTGATTTTCTGGTAAGTAATGTCGTGGCCAACGCCAACCAAACCCGTTATTTCTCCGGCATCATTCGATAGCGGAATTTTGCTTGTCAGAAAGTATCGCCTTAAGCCCTTTTTATCGATAAACGATTCCTCCCTGTTGAGAATAGGTTTTGCGGTTTGAATAACTTCCATATCGTCAGCAAAGGTTTGTGCAGCATTGCCCGGATAAGGTAATTCGAAATCTGTTTTACCAAGGACATCATTTTCGCTGGCAGCACCAAGTATCTCTAAATCTGCCCGGTTGGAGATAATTTTCTGGCCAAGCCTGTTTTTCACATAAATTGCGTCAGGAATATTATCAATCAATGTTCTGAGCAGGATTCGTTCGTCTGTAATGGCTTTGTCGGCTTTTATTTTTTCGGTAATGTCGGATAAAACGCAATGCGTTTGCTTGAAGGTACCGTTGGGCGTGTGACCGATTCGTCCTTCGAGTTGAACTATAAAACGACTGCTGTCACGTCTGACCATTTCGTAACGAGTGTGTATCTTTTTCAGAAGTTTGAACTGATTGTAAGTTCTCTTAAAAAGCCTCAGAGAATCGTCGGTGAGGTAATTTCCGAAGCTGGTACCAATGACATCTTTTTTGCGGTAACCTGTCATCTCAAGCCAGGTTTCGTTTACGTCGATGATGTTTCCTTCTTCGTCGAGTGACTGATATCCAATTGGTGCCTGTTCATAAAGCATTTTAAATCGTTCTTCACTTTCCCGTAATGCTTCTTCGGCGAGACGGCGCTCAGTAATATCTCGCATGATTCCTTCGTGAAAATTCACTTCTCCCTTTTCGTCAATAATGTACCATCCGTGATCCTCTACCCATATTTCGGAGCCGTCTTTTTTGCGAAGCCTGAAAATGCCCATCTCTTCATATTTCTCCTGAAGGATGATGCTTTCGCGGTCTTCAGGATGAAAATACAAGTCTTTTTTGATGTCAATAGCCATCAATTCTTCACGCGAAGCGTACCCAAGCATTTTTACCATCGCTTCATTCACCTCTACAAACCTTCCTGAATGTGTACTTTTATATACGCCATCCGGAATCTTCTCAATCAGTTTCTGGTACGACATTTCTGTATCGAAACGCGCTTTTTCCGCCACTTTTTGTTCGGTAATGTCAATGTCGAAGCCAACAATTCCTTCGATATTATTATTTGTAACGATTGGAGCTGTTATTTGCAGGTAGTTTCTTGGATTTCCATCAATTGATAATTCACGCTCAATCTTCACAACCTCGCCTTTTAGTACTTTGCGAGCGTCAATTCTCCTTGTTCGTGCTTTGTGATCTTGTATATCAGGATCTGGCTTTTTACCGATGATGCTCCCAAAATGCTTTATTGCAGAGTCATTCTCCAAAATACCTGTTTCATTTTTATCTCTTGCCCAAATGTCGAAAGGAGCATTTTCAATGATGGCTTTCAGGATGGATTGCCGGCTTCCTGACTCATTTTTATCGTCTGTTTGGTTGATCTGATCCGAAATATTTTCAATCAAAAGACTAAGACTAAGCTTGTTGACCGGTGATGGTAAATATGCCTTTAGTCCTGATGATAGCAGAATTTTTTCTGACTCCTGATCGAAAGGTTCGCCATATAAAACAACTGCTGAGTTTTCTTTTTCTTCGGAATGTTGCCGTTTTCTACAGAACGCTGCTAGCTCCTGAATGGGAAAATACCGGCTGTTGATAAAAATAAAAGATTGGCCTTCCGAATAGTTTTGTAAATCGATTGCACTGTTGCAATTTGTAATTTCGGCCCGGGGGTCGATTCCCAGCAGGAACGTTTTGATAATGTTGGTGGAGTGGGGATTGTGGTCGGCTATTAAATATTTAGTCATAGATGGTTTGTGATGCTTCAATTTAGAGGGATACTGAATTTGAATGTACTCCCGATTCCGGGCGTGCTTTCAGCCCATATTTTGCCCTGGTGCCTGGTTATAAATTCTTTGCAAAGAATCAGTCCAAGTCCCGATCCTTGTTCGTTTTCCGTGCCCAATGTGCAGGTTCGCTTGTCAATTTCGAATATTTCAGCGAGTTTTTCCCGCCTGATTCCGACACCGTTGTCTTCAACCGAAACAAGTACCTGCCTGTCGTCAGTTTCTGCCGTTATTTTGATAGCTCCTCCTTTATGGGAAAATTTGATGGCATTCGAAATAAGATTGCGGATAATGGTCGCAGCCATGTTTTTGTCGGCATAAATGTTAATACCTTTTTTTACGCCAATAATCAGTCGAATATTTTTTTTGCTTGCGGCACCTTCCAGCGCTCCTGCCGATTCTTCTATTATGCCCCTCAAATCGATGCGTTCGGGTTTAAATTCTATCCGGCCCGACTGATTACGTGCCCATATTAACAGGTTTTCGAGGAGCTTGTTCGCATGTATAGAAGCACTTTCTATGGTTCTTAATCCTTTCAGCAAAGTATCTTCATCGAGTTGGTGAAAGTTTTTCAGCAAAAGATCCGAAAATCCAAGAATGGCATTGAAAGGACTTTTCAGGTCGTGTGCAATGATAGAAAGGAATTTATCTTTAATCAGGTTAATCTCCTGAAGCTCCCTTGCTTGCTTTGCCAGCGTTGCTTCTGCTTCTTTTTTTGCAGTTATATCTGCGAAATTGATAGTCAGTTTATTTTTGCCTGAACTAAAGGCGTGAACATCATATACACCTGCAACTCTCAGGTCGCTGTAATCAAGGTCGAAATGAACCGGTCCGGAAACGCCGGAAGCAATGTCTTTGTATAGTTCTGCCACAGTTGTCCCGGCAATATTTGGAAAAGCTTCTTCCACAGGTTTGCCAATCATGCTTTGATGGTCGATGCCCGAAATTCGGTCGGCCGCTTCATTGGCTCCCTTCAAAATCAGGTTTCTGTCCGAATCAATTTCCAGGAAATACATTCCTCTTGGTGAATTTTCCACGATGCTCCTGAATTTTTCTTCACTCTGTTGAAGACTGTATTCTGCCTTCTTACGTTGCGTAATATCCCTGAAAAACGACTGATAAGTGCCGTCGGGCATCCTTCTTGAGTGCATTTCTATGAGGACACTTTTACCCGATTTTGTTTTAAGTTCCCGTTCCGTGTTTAAGGTATATCCTTCTTTCAAAAGGTTGTATCTGAGCGGTTTTTCGTTCAGCGATTCCTCAGTAAACAGATCTTTGATATTCATTCTCCGAAGTTCGTCTTTACTGTATTCAGTCAATTCGATTGCCGATTTGTTTACCGATAAAAAATTACCTTTCGAATCGCCACTGAAGAAGGCATCCGGTGCAAGGTCCAGTAATATCTCGTGAATTTCTTCTTTTTCGCGGAAAGAACTTTCAGTGTTGCGCAAATGGCTGATGTCGGAGATGTAAACGATATAACCATTTATGTTATTCGAATTGCTTGTCAATATTGGTGAAATCTGACATTCGATGTATGCAATTCCTGTGCGGACGGTGGGATAAATATGTTGCTCCCTGATTGCATCAAAATCGTACATCAGTTCAAATTGTATTTTTTTTCCTGATTGAATTTCTAATAGGTTTTCTGCAGACAGATGAGGTTCTGAAAAGAGATTAAATGGCAGGATGTCAGCTTTGCTTTTAATTCCAAATATGTCGAGGGCAGCCTGGTTGGCATCTACGAGTGCACCTGTTTTGTCATATAATTCGATGGCAAATGGAGCCGAATTATAAACATTGCTTAATTCTCTGAAATATGACAGAGTTTCATTTTCGCCAATAAAATCTCCCTTTTCTTTTTCGATGTCCATTTACCTAAAGGATTAATCCGGAAATATTCAACAGATTTAAACAAGGGGGCTGATTTTCTGACCCCAAGATATAAAAAAAAAGAACCTTGCAATAGGTTATGATTAGTTTTCTTACAAATAAGTATATACAGAAAAGACTCGATGTGTCCGTTCTTTTATTTCTTTAGTTCATCGCTTTTTTTAGGAGCAAAATTTAAATTTGCACTCAAATTGTAAAAAATACAGTTTGATGAGCGTTTTTGATTCTGAAGTGCAGGATATTTCTTATCTTTTCAAACTGATTTGTAGTCAATAAACCGAAAGCTATTTCTTAAACTAATATTATGAGAAAACTTTTTATTATACTCGTTCTAATTCCAATACTGGGGGCCTGTTCTCCAAAGTGGGAAAAAAAAACGGATGGCGTTGTTGTTTATCCTACCGGGAATCAAACGAATGGTGCCAGGGAAGTCGTATTAAAAGTGATTAACGACCAAATTATTCGTGTGATGGCTACTCCGGATAAAGTTGTCAATTCACCAAGTCTATGTGTAATTCCGAATGCTGCCTTGCCCATAGACTTTCAGGTAGTTGAACAGGGTGACAGCCTGATGCTTTCTACAGCAAAGCTTATTGCTAGAGTTTCTTTGACCTCAGGCGAAATAGCGTTTTACGACCAAACCGGCAAGCGGCTCCTGAAAGAAAAGCAGGGTGGAAAATCGTTCGCTCCCATCACTGTTGAGGGAACCAGTGGCTATTCGTTTGCCGATGTATTTGAATCGCCCGACGATGAAGCATTTTATGGCCTTGGTCAGCACCAGTCGGATGAGTTTAACTACAAGAATAAAAATGAAATATTGTACCAGTACAACACCAAGGTATCGGTTCCGTTTGTGGTTTCGAATAAAAACTACGGTTTATTGTGGGACAACTATTCGGTGACCAAATTTGGCGATCCGCGCGATTACTCGGAGATGAACCTGTTTAAATTATTCAACCTGAAAGGCGAGGAGGGTGGACTATCGGCTTTTTACTATACCAATTCGGATACGAACCAGGTTTTTATCGAACGTAAAGAAGCCGCAATTGATTACGAAAACCTCGAAACCATCAAGAATTTTCCGGAGGGATTTCGCTTCTTCAATTCAACCATCGTATGGAAGGGCCAGATCGAACCACAGGAATCGGGTTTGTTTCACTTCAAACTCTATTATGCAGGATACACAAAAGTTTATATCGACAATCAACTGGTTGTTCCCGAACGATGGAGGACGGCCTGGAACCCCAATACATTTAAGTTTACACAAAACTTCGAAAAAGGAAAGAAATACGCGATTCGGCTGGAATGGAAACCTGATGGCGGAACCTCCTATATTGGTTTGAAAGCGCTGAGTCCGCGCAGCAAAGAAGACCAGGGTGCCCTGGCTTTGAGCTCGGAGATGGGCGATCAGATTGACTATTATTTCATCCGGGGAAACAGCATGGACGACGTAATCAGCGGTTACCGGCAGATTACCGGAAAAGCCCAGATTATGCCGAAGTGGGCAATGGGTTACTGGCAAAGCCGCGAACGCTACAAATCGGCCGATGAGCTGGTTGCTGTGGTTAAGGAATACCGAAAACGTAACATCCCGATAGATAACATTGTGCTCGACTGGAGCTATTGGCCCGTTACGGCCTGGGGTTCGCACGACTTTGATCCGAAGTTTTTTCCCGATCCATCAGGAATGGTGCAACAGGTGCACGACATGAACGCGCACATCATGATTTCGGTATGGCCTAAGTTTTACCACACTACTGATAATTACAAAGCGTTCGACAGCAAAGGCTGGATGTACCGTCAGGCAGTGAAAGACAGCGTGCGCGACTGGATTGGTAAAGGTTACATTGGTTCTTTCTATGATGCCTACAATCCGGAAGCCCGAAAACTTTTCTGGAACCAGATTCAGGAGAAATTATACACCAAAGGATTTGATGCGTGGTGGATGGATGCCTCGGAGCCTGATATTTTATCGAACGCAAGCATGGAGTACCGCAAAAAACTGATGACGCCGACCTATCTCGGCCCTTCGACTAAATATTTCAATGCCTATGCGCTCGAAAATGCTGAAGCCATCTACGACGGCCAGCGTGGTGCCGATCCCGATAAACGCGTGTTTTTGCTTACCCGCTCCGGATTTGCGGGGCTACAGCGTTATTCAACGGCAACCTGGAGTGGCGACATTGGCACGCGTTGGGAAGATATGAAAGCCCAGATTTCAGCCGGATTAAACTATGCCATTTCAGGAATTCCATACTGGACGATGGATATTGGCGGATTTTGCGTTGAAAACCGCTACACACGGGCCAAAGAAGGCTCGGAAGATTTGGAGGAATGGCGCGAATTGAATTCACGCTGGTACCAGTTTGGGGCTTTTTGTCCGTTGTTCCGCAGTCACGGTCAGTTCCCGTACCGCGAAATTTATAACATGGCGCCTGAAAATCATCCGGCATACAAAAGCATGGTTTTTGCCAACAAGCTGCGCTACCGCCTGATGCCTTACATTTATTCGCTGGCTGGCATGACGCATTTCGACGATTATACCATCATCAGGGCGCTGGTACTCGATTTCAACGGCGATGCTGCAGTCAACAACATTGGCGATCAGTATATGTTTGGCCCGAGCCTGATGGTTGTACCCGTTTACACTTACAAGGCATGGAATCGGGAAGTTTATTTTCCTCAGGCATGTGGCTGGTACGATTTTTACTCCGGAAAATTCATTACCGGCGGACAAAAACTCGCTGTTGATGCGCCCTACGAACGTATTCCGCTGTATGTGAAAGAAGGTTCGATCGTTCCATTTGGTCCCGATGTACAGTATGCCGGCGAAAAAACCGATGGAGAAATTACCTTATATGTTTATACCGGAAAAGATGGTGCTTTCAGTCTGTACGAAGACGAAGGCGTGAACTACAACTACGAAAAAGGCGCGTACAGCATGATCCTGTTTAAATACGACGAGCAGTCGCAGAAACTCACCATTGGCGAACGCAGCGGGAAGTTCGAGGGTATGCCCGAAACCCGCAAGATCAACATTGTTTGGGTAAGTAAAGACAAACCAGTTTCATTCGATTTAAGCCGCAAGCCTGATGCAACAGTGACTTATGAAGGAAAAGCACTTGAAATTGGAAAAAGGTGATCAAGTTACCCTGAACATGTTTCAGGGTCTCCATTCAAATAAAGATGCCGAAATAAATTCGGCATGACGTAAAAACAGAAAAGGCAGCCTTTTGAGCTGCCTTTCTTATTTATCAGAAAATGATCGTTTATTCGAGAATTTCTTTTACCTGGTTGTAAACGTTTTGAGCGGTGAACCCAAGTTTTTCGTCCAAAACGGTATAAGGAGCAGAGAA
>JAEWME010000437.1 GCA_023393265.1 Bacteroidota bacterium
AACAACCCGGCAAAATATCCGCGATACGCATACCGTAAATATACCAAATGGGAATATCACCTCAACAATGTGGGAGCGAAGATGATCAATTCGAAGGCTTTTCGGAACGATAAGTCCGTATTTAAAACAGATGCCGACAATTCGAAGTACCTGCCCATTTATTTTTCGGAACAAATTGTTTATAACGAGATTCAGCGAAATCCGTCGCGACAGAAATCGACCGTGCTGGCCGACAAAACTTCGGGTGTTGGCGTGCTCGACGACTACGAAATTTCGGGCTACACCAGTGCGCTCGACATCGAAATGAACTTCTACGACAATTTCATCAACCTTTTTTCGCAGAACTTTGTAAGCCCGCTGGCCGATAACGGATGGTTTTACTACAAATATTTTTTGGCCGACAGCACCATCAGGAACGGCGAAAAAGAATACCGGATCGAATTTATACCAAGGCGCGTGGGCGACAAAGCTTTTAAAGGCTACCTGACGACAAGCACCAAAAACTACTCGCTGATAGAAATAGACGGAACGCTTTCGACAAACAGCTACATCAATTTCCTGAAAAAAATGCGACTGAAAAGCAATTATCAGCTTGTCGACGACTCCATACCTTTCTATCGCCGCAACCAGATAGATGCAGTGTTCAATTATGTGCCGATGAAAAACAATCCGTCGAAGAAACCGATCAGCCTCTTTTTTACGCAGTCGGCAGTGATCGACAGCGTATCGGTAAATCAGGAGCAGGATGTGAAACTTTCGACAGGTGCCGGCAAA
Source organism: Bacteroidota bacterium (assembly GCA_023393265.1). GTDB lineage: Bacteria > Bacteroidota > Bacteroidia > Bacteroidales > Prolixibacteraceae > Aquipluma. Next base: position 775 of record JAEWME010000437.1, read on the forward strand.
TACGAAACTGTAAAAATGCCGGGATCGGCTGAGCGCGACAAGGAATACTGGGAAAACAACAGGCTGGAAGAACTTGACCCCCGCGAGAGAATGATTACCGCCACCATCGATTCGGTGAGCCAGATAAAAGCCATCAAATTTGCCGACAACATTGCCCGCATGAGTATGACAGGCTATTACGATCTTGGGAAGTTCGAATTTGGTCCGTATGCTGCTGCAATCAATACCAACAAAGTTGAAGGTTTGCATCTTTTTGCAGGATTCAGAACGAGCTCAGAAATCAGCACCCGGTACATGATCTGGGGAGGCCTCGGCTACGGTTTTCTGAACAAAAAAGTGAATGGCATCGCAGGCTTTGGATACAAATTCCCGACCATCAACCGGCAAATCATTAAATTCTCATACGACGACAAAATCATTCGTTCAGGAGAAAGTGAAAAACTGCTTTTCCTCTACGAAAACGCCCTTTCGCCAACCGAAAACAACCTGGTTTCGCAGGTTTTCAGGAGAAGCGAACTCGACGAACTCTTCAGGGAACAGAAGATGGTAGCAGCCTACGAACACGAATGGCACCCGGGATTGCTGAATAAACTGACATTCAATTATAGCCGCCATTTTTCTCCTGAATTTTACCCTTTCATGAGCGGCGGAAACCCTATAGACCATGTATCGGCCATCGATTTCAGCATCGATACGCGCTTTTCGTGGAAAGAGAAAGTTATCGACGACAAATTCCTGCGTGTTTATATGAACACCGACTACCCCGTCATTCACTTCGCAGTAGGCGGCGGCAAGGTATTTTACTCCGGAAAAGAAAACTACTATGGTCATGTTTTTTCGACTGTCGAGCACTACTGGCGCATTGGCCAGACCGCTTTGAATTACGCGGTTGAAGCAGGAATGTATTTTGGCAAACTGCCTTATACGATGCTCGACATTCCTCGCGGAAATGAGACTGCCGGTTATTTCTCATACGATTTCAACATGCTGAATTACATGGAATATGTACACGACAAGTACCTGCATGTGTATACCGAATATCACCTCAATGGCTTCGTTTTCAATCGGATTCCATTATTGAAGAGAATCGGGTTGAGAGAAGTTTTTTCGGCCAAAGGAATGCTTGGCTCATTCGACAAACGAAACCTAGAAATCGTGGAACTGCCTTCGAGCATTACCGACATGAAGAACCCGTATGTAGAACTGGGTGCCGGGATTGAAAATATCTTCAGGCTCTTCAGGGTTGAAGGTGTTTGGCGGGTGACGCCCAAATCGGTACTCGACGTACCGACTTTCGGCCTTCGGGCTAAATTCGAAATCAAGCTTTAAATAGAGACCACTATTTTCTGGGAGAATACATTTTCAGATAAGCTTTCCCGCATTATTTTTGTTATATCGGTATCCCAAACTTTCAATCGATTTATGGAACTTGTCATTCTTGGTGTCCTCATTATCCTGAACGGTTTTTTCGCACTCTCCGAAGCGTCTTTAATTGCCAGCAAAAGAGCCCGGCTTGAGCAGCAAAAAGACAAAGGCAGGAAAGGTGCAAAAGTCGCCCTTCGACTGCTCGATAATTCTGAGAATTTTCTTTCTGCCATCCAGGTGGGCATTTCGCTCATTGGTATTATAACAGGTGTATACGGCGGTGTAAATATCGCCGACGATCTCGCTCCTTTCTTCGGGAAATACCCATTATTGCACGACTATGCCTACAAAATTGCGCTTTCGCTCACCGTCGTCCTCATCACATACGTGTCTATCGTGGTGGGCGAACTGGTGCCAAAAACCATTGCATTAAGCAATCCTGAAAAAATAGCGATACTCGTTGCACCGGTCATCGCTTATTTCAGCAAGGCTTTTCATCCGTTCGTCAAAGTGCTTTCGTTCTCAACACAAGTCGTAAACCGGCTAATCGGTGTCAAACGTTCGGAAGGCCAGATGACCGAAGATGAGCTTCGGCATTTGCTGAAATCGGCCTCGCACGAGGGAATCCTCGAAAAAGAACAAACCCGTATCCACGAAAAGGTTTTCTACTTTTCAGATAAAAAAGCACGGCACATCATGACACACCGAAAAGATGTGGAATGGCTCGACATTCAATTACCGATAAAAAGCTTTCATACGGAACTCCTGAAACTGAAACACAGCCGGGTGATTGTTGCCAGAAAAAGCATCGACGAATTTATGGGTGTGCTCAATATTCGCGAGTACCTGATCAATTATTATTCGGACAAACCATCAAAAACAGAAACACTTCTCCACGATCCGATTGTAATTCCGGAGAATGCCGACGCACAAAAAGTGCTGGATCTCTTCAGACTAAAACAGAATTATAT
>JAEWME010000161.1 GCA_023393265.1 Bacteroidota bacterium
GTAATCAGTCCGCTCAATCCAATGATGTCCACTTTTTCCTGAATGGCGGTATCCAGAATTTTTTCCGTCGGCACCATCACGCCGAGATCAATCACGCGATAGTTGTTACAGCCCAACACAACACCCACAATGTTTTTGCCTATGTCGTGCACATCGCCTTTCACGGTGGCCATCAGCACCGTTTTGCGGTTGTCGGTCGTATCAAATTTATCTTTGTCGGCTTCGATGTAGGGAAGCAAAAATGCCACCGCCTTTTTCATTACACGTGCCGATTTGATTACCTGTGGCAGGAACATTTTTCCGGCGCCAAAAAGGTCGCCAACAACGTTCATTCCGTCCATCAGCGGACCTTCAATGATATTTAATACCGGTTCGTATTTTGGCAGCGCTTCTGCCAAATCTTCTTCAATGTGGTCGGGTAATCCTTTTACCAGCGCATGTTCCAGTCGTTTTTCGATCGGCAGGCTGCGCCATTCATCTTTGCGTTCTTCTTTGGCGTCTTGTTCTTTCAGGGTTTGGGCAAATTCGAGCAATTCTTCAGTGGCTTCCGTTTTTTTATTCAGTACCAGATTTTCAACTTTTTCCAGAAAGTCCTTCGGAATTTCGTCGTAAATCTGCAACATCCCGGGGTTCACAATACCCATATCGAGCCCGGCACTAATGGCATGAAACAGGAAAACAGAGTGAATAGCTTCGCGAACCTGATCATTTCCGCGGAACGAGAACGACACATTGCTGATTCCTCCGCTGGTTTTGGCGTGTTTCAGATTTTGCTTAATCCAGCGAACCGATTCGATAAAATCGACCGCATAATTATTGTGTTCTTCGATGCCGGTACCGATGGTCAGCACGTTGGTGTCGAAGATGATGTCCTGTGGCGGAAAATGAATTTCGTTGACCAGAATGTTGTAGGCGCGCTGGCAAATTTCGATTCGTCGTTCTAACGAATCGGCCTGCCCCTTTTCGTCGAAAGCCATCACAACAACCGCTGCGCCATATAATTTTAGCAATTGTGCCTCTTTCCTGAATACGGCTTCGCCTTCCTTAAGGCTGATGGAATTCACAATTGCTTTTCCCTGCAGACATTTCAGGCCTTCTTCAATCACTTCCCATTTCGATGAGTCGATCATAATAGGCAGTCGTGCAATGTCGGGTTCTGCCATCAGCAAATTCAGGAAAGTGACCATTTCTTTTTTAGCATCAAGCATAGCGTCGTCCATGTTCACGTCGATGACCTGCGCGCCGTCGTCGACCTGCTGACGGGCAATAGAGAGCGCTTCTTCGTATTTTTCTTCTTTGATGAGGCGGGCGAATTTGCGCGAACCGGCCACGTTGCAACGTTCGCCGATGTTCATAAAATTCGATTCGGCGGTCAGTGTCACCGGCTCCAGTCCGCTCAAACGCGTGTTTTTATCTCTTTTATGCAGGTGGTGCGGATGCGAGTGCCCGGCTTTGAGGGCCAGTTCACGAATGTGGTCGGGTGTTGTTCCGCAGCAGCCACCAACAATATTCACAAACTGATGATCGAGAAAATCGCCCACCTGGTGTGCCATTTCATCAGGAGTTTCGTCGTACTCGCCAAACTGGTTTGGTAATCCGGCATTCGGGTAAGCGCTAATGTAGAAAGGCGCTTTTTTCGACAGCTCCTCCAGATAGGGCCTCATGTCTTTGGCACCCAGCGAGCAGTTCAGGCCAATGCTGAGCAGGTCGATGTGCGACACCGAGGTAAGAAAAGCCTCAACTGTTTGTCCTGAAAGGGTTCGTCCGCTGGCGTCGGTAATGGTTCCCGAAACCATAACCGGAAGTTTCAGTCCACGCTCGCAGAGTTCTTCCTCGATGGCAAAAAGCGCCGCTTTGGCATTCAATGTATCGAAAATCGTCTCAACCAGCAGCAGATCGACACCGCCATCGAGCAGGCCTTTTACCTGTTCGTGATAAGCTGCTTTCACTTCATCGAACGAGACGGCCCGAAAACCCGGATCGTTTACATCGGGCGAGAGCGACAACGTTTTGTTCATCGGGCCAATGGCTCCGGCCACGAAGCGTGGTTTTTCCGGATTCATGGCTGTGAACTCGGCTGCTACTTCAACGGCCAGTTTGGCTGAACGGAGGTTCAACTCGTAAACCCATTCTTCGAGATGATAGTCGGCCTGCGAAATGCGCGTGGCATTAAAAGTGTTTGTCTCGATGATGTCGGCGCCGGCTTCCAGAAACTGCCTGTGAATATCGCGGATGATTTCGGGTTTGGTGATCGACAAAAGGTCGTTGTTGCCTTTCAGGTCGAACTGAAAATCAGTAAAAATTACTCCCCGGAAATCGTCTTCGCTGAGGCGGTGTTTCTGAATCATGGTTCCCATGGCACCGTCGAGCACCAGCACCCGCGATTCCAGCTCTTTTCGTATGTCTTTTTTTATTGTCATCAATAAATAATAATTTAAAACCAGTCACGTCCTCCTGAACTTGTTTCAGAATTTTCTGAGCTCTCATCATATCCCAAAATAAATTCGGGATGACAGGAGGCGTACGGCTATTTTATAAGTTTCATTTCAAATTTTCCGCCAATCCCGATTTTGTCCCGGCAAATCAGTACTGCCGATAGAATCTCAAGGAATTGCTCCGTTTGATGAATCACCGCTTGAACGTCATCAGGCGTTTTCACTCTGTTCCCAAAACCAGTTGCAAAGGCGTCGGCCAGAGCTGTGCTTTTGCAGGCAATCATTGCGGCGTCGGCTTTACCAAAACTCACCGACGGACCAACCGTTCCGGCCGAAGTGCACACTCCGA
>JAEWME010000050.1 GCA_023393265.1 Bacteroidota bacterium
CGCGAACTCAAGAAAAGGCATAAGTAGGAAATCGTAAGATGCTAGATAAAGAGGGCAGAAGAAACAAACATCTTCTGCCTTTTTCCTGTTTAACTACTTAGCATTGTTAAGGTTTTACACAAACTTAACCTGAGGTAGCTTTAAATAAAGTTTCAAACGGATTATTCGGCTATCTTTGCGCCTTCATTTTCGAAACCTATGCAGAAAATTAGAAACATTGCGATTATTGCCCACGTCGACCACGGGAAAACCACCCTGGTTGACAAGATGATTTACTATTGTAATATTGTCAAAGAACACGAGAAAAGGCAGGAACTGATTCTCGATAACAACGATCTGGAACGTGAGCGTGGAATTACCATTCTCGCCAAAAACGTTTCGGTAACCTATAAGGATGTAAAAATTAACATCATAGACACTCCCGGCCACGCGGATTTTGGTGGCGAAGTTGAACGTGTTTTGAATATGGCCGACGGTGTTTTGCTGCTCGTCGACGCCTTCGAAGGAACCATGCCACAAACGCGTTTTGTATTGTCGAAAGCATTGGCCCTGGGGCTGAAACCAATCGTCGTTGTAAATAAGGTCGATAAACCAAACTGTCGCCCCGAAGAAGTGCACGAGCAGGTTTTCGACCTGATGTTTAGCCTGAATGCTACCGAAGAACAACTCGATTTTCCCACAGTTTACGGATCTGCCAAACAAGGCTGGATGTCGGATGACTGGAAAAAACCTTCAGATAATATTGGTGCACTTCTTGACGCAATTATTAAATATATTCCGGGCCCGGTTCCTAACCCTGGAACACCGCAGGTGCTGATTACTTCGCTCGATTATTCGTCGTATGTTGGACGTATTGCCATCGGACGCATCCATCGCGGGGAGTTGAAGGAAGGCATGAACGTGTCGCTGGTTAAACGCGATGGTTCGGTGAAACGGACAAAAGTTAAAGAGCTGCACACATTTACAGGTCTTGGCCGCCAGAAAGTTGACCAGATGGTTTCAGGAGATATTTGCGCCATGGTTGGTATCGAGGGATTTGATATTGGGGATACGGTTTGCGACTACGAAAATCCGGAGCCGCTTGACCCGATTGCTGTTGACGAGCCAACGATGAGCATGACTTTCATGATTAATAATTCGCCGTTCTACGGAAAAGAAGGAAAATTTGTGACTTCGCGCCACCTGAAGGATCGCCTGGAAAAAGAGCTGGAAAAGAACCTGGCATTGCGCGTCCTTCCGACTGATTCGGCCGATTCGTACGAAGTTTATGGCCGTGGCGTTCTCCACCTTTCGGTGTTGATTGAAACCATGAGGCGTGAAGGATATGAACTGCAGGTTGGTCAGCCACAGGTACTTTTTAAGGATATTGCCGGCGAAAAGTGCGAGCCTGTTGAGGAAATGCACGTTGACGTGCCTGAAGAATTTTCAGGAAAAGTGGTTGAGATGGTTTCGTCGCGTAAAGGCGAAATGCGCAATATGGAACGCAAAGGCGACCGGATTCACCTTGAATTTATGGTTCCGTCGCGTGGGATTATTGGGCTCCGTACGAACATGCTGACGGCTACTGCCGGTGAAGCAGTTATGAATCACCGTTTCATCGAATATCAACCTTATAAAGGGCCTATTGACATCAGAACCAACGGCTCACTTGTTGCACTTGAAACCGGAGCCGCTTTTGCCTATTCGATCTGGAAACTTCAGGACCGTGGATCGTTTTTTATCGATCCTGGACAGGAAGTTTATGAAGGACAGGTTATTGGCGAAAATTCTCGTGCCGACGACCTGACTATCAATGTTTGTAAGTCGAAGAAGCTGACTAACGTTCGCGCTTCCGGTTCGGACGAAAAGGCAAGGATCATTACGCCTATCAAGTTTAGTCTGGAAGAGGCGCTGGAATACATCAAAGGCGATGAACTGGTGGAAGTGACACCGCTTTCAATTCGTATGCGTAAAATTTATTTGAAGGAACACGAACGCAAGAGATTTCAAAAGACTGTTTGATAAAGAGAACAGATATTGGTTAAGGGCTGAAAGGATTTTTCCAGACAGCCCTTTTTTGTTACTTTCTTATTCTTCTTCCTGAATATTTTCAGGTTCATCATCTTCTTCCTCTTCAGCATTATAAACTACGTCGTCGAGGTCTTCATCTTCAAATACCTTAGGTTTGGTAACTTCAGAAAGTGGTTTCAGGTTTGATGGAATTGGTTGGCTATTGCTGTCTCCAAAATAAGGGAAAACATCAATAATTGTACTGATTGCCAGAGAAGTGGTCTGATAAGGCACCAGGATGTACGAAAGGCCCTCTTCCAACCGCTGAAGCGCCTGTTTGATATCGTCGGCTGCCACCAGAAAATAGTTGTTTATTTTCTTTTCTTTTCCGGCGTTTTCGTCAATGGTCACAATGCCGATCTTGGCTTTATACCACCATTCGCCATTTTCGTGCGGGAAGATTTCAACGATGTTTGATTTCTTGATGTTATCAACCGTAAATTCCCCGCGAACCATTGTTTGCATTTGCTGAATGATGCGTGTTTCGGCATCGGTAAACGAAACGGCATCAACCAGATAGGTTTCATTTACTTTTCGTTCACGACCATCGTCGTCAACTTTCACATATTTTACTTTACATTCGAACCAAGTTTGCATACTTTCTTTTTTTTGTGACTTGCAAAGATATTTTCCTGAAGGAAAAATCCGCCCGTTTCGGTAAATAGTTTGGTACTTTTTTTATCCTGAAGAGAAGCAAAAAGAAAAGGCCATCGTTTTCCCGATGACCTTTCTCCGCTGTATTTCTTGATTGATTAATTCAATAATTTGTCAGCCACAGCATTGGCAAGTTCAACACATTTTTCGAACTTGTCTTTCTTCAGGGTGCCTTTTTCTTCAACGGGTTCGTAAGCCAGTTCCCATTTGATGTTTTCGGCAAATTTCTGAAGGTTTTTTACACCACCACCGCTCCATCCAAATGAACCAAAAATGCCAAGGATGTGGTCTTTGATGCCCATGTGCTCAATTTTGGTCACGAGGCTCTCAACTGCCGGAAACATCTCGTTGTTGTATGCAGCGCTGCCTACAATAAATGCCTTGTATTTGAAAATATCGGAAATAATATAGGATGCGTGTGTTTTTGAGGCATCGTAAACGCGAATGTTCTTCACTCCCCTGACAGCCAGTTGGCGTGCAATAGCATCAGCCATTTTTGCGGTGTTTCCATACATAGATCCATAGACAATAACGGCGCCGGGATCGGTGGTGTATGTGCTCCATTTCTGGTATTTGTCGAGAATGTAATTCAGGTCAGTTCTCCAGACGGGGCCATGCGTTGCAGCCAGCATTTTTACGTCGAGCATCTGAAGTTTCTTGAGTGCGCGTTGCGTGTGCGGGCAATATTTGCCTACGATGTTTGTAAAATATCGCATCAAATCTTCTTCGTAGAACGAAAGGTTCAGCTCGTCGTCGAAGATTCCGCCGTCAAGCGTTCCAAATGACCCAAAAGCGTCGCCAGAGAACAGAATTTTGTTATTTACTTCAAAGGTTACCATCGTTTCGGGCCAGTGTACCATGGGGATGGTGGCAAAAGTGAGGCGATGCTTTCCGAGCGGAAGTTCGGAGTCGTCATATACTTCGAGTGCATTTCCGGTGGTTTCATAATAATTTTCCACCATGTCGAAAGTCTTTTTATTGCCAACCAGTGTAATATTCGGATAGCGGGCAACAACTGCTTTCAATGCTCCTGAATGATCAGGTTCCATGTGATTAATTACCAGGTAATCAACCGGGCGTCCGTCGGTCAGCTTGTCAATCTGATCGAGATAATCTTCGATGAACGACCGTTCAACGGTATCGATTAAAGCAATTTTTTCATCAACAATGAGATACGAGTTATAGGAAACCCCATTGGGAATTGGCCAGAAATTTTCAAAAAGGTGGGTTCTCCGATCATTAAAACCCAGATAATAAATGTCTTCGGCCAGTTTAACCTGATGCATACAGAATAAATTTGGAAAATGTTAAAACGGTTACGAAAATAAGCAAAATCGACCAAAGAACAGAACCGCCCATTTCAATCCATCCCGATTTAAGAAAAATATTACATTTTTTCGTTTTTGGCTTTTTTCGGTTGGGGCTAACTTGTTGATTATTTTTTTAGTAAGCTGATTAACCGTCATTTGAAAAGTGCTTCTTTGTCAGGTGTGCTATGTACTTTCCCCGAAATGACTATTTTTATCAAAAAAACCGCTCTTTATGGAATTAGTAAAGAAAAGTAGACTTATGCTCTTTCCCCGACTGAATAAATGGATTGTCATTTTTTTTGTTGCTGCAATTGCAGTGGCTGGTTTTCGAGGTTATCAGCTCTATCATTACATTTTTGATGCGAACGTAAAAACACCGGGAAGCATCAAGATTCCGGCTAACGCAACATATCAACAGGTAATCGATAGCCTGAAAAAGCACGACATTATCATAAATTTCACAGCTTTCAACTGGGTGGCTAAACGAAAAAAATATGCCACTTCAATCAAGGCAGGTAAATATTTGCTCGATAAAGGACTGACCACAAATGAGATATTAAATATGTTGCGCTCCGGCGATCAGCAACCGGTAAATGTTACATTTAATAACCTTCGGTTTTTCAGTGAGTTGGCTGGTGATATTTCGAAATATATTGAACCCGACTCGCTCGAGTTGTTACAGAAATTTACAGATCCGGCTGTTCAGGAAAAATTTGGATTTACGCAGAATACTTTTCCGTGCATGTTTATTCCAAATACTTATGAGTTTTACTGGACGACAACGGCCGACCAGTTTTTGGAACGGATGTGGATGGAATACAAACGATTCTGGAATGAGGAGAGGCGAAAAAAAGCTGAAGAGATGGGGTTAACGCCGGAAGAGGTGACAACAATTGCATCTATCGTTCAGGAGGAATCGAATAAACGGGATGAACGGCCTATCATTGCAGGTCTCTACCTGAACCGGATTAAAAAGGGGATGCCACTTCAGGCCGACCCAACGGTGAAATACGCACTCGGAAATTTCAGGATAAAGCGGGTGCTCAACAGTCATCTGGCAATTGATTCGCCGTATAACACCTACAAATACCCCGGATTACCGCCGGGACCTATTAATTTTCCTGAAGTGACCTGCATTGATGCAGTGTTAAACGCGGCGAAAACGTCATACTTGTATATGTGCGCGCGGCAGGACTTTTCAGGATACCATAATTTCGCGAAATCGCTTTCGGCGCACCTCGAAAATGCCCGAAAATACAAGGCCGCACTCGATTCGCTGGAAATTTTTCAGTAGCCAGATGATATGCTTAAAAAAAGAAACCAGCAGATTTACTTTCTGCTGGTTTCTTTTTTTGCTTTTATCGAAGAATTAGTCGAATATGTCTCTCATTTTCTCGAAGAAATTTCTGTCTGCCTGATCCGGTCCGCCCGTAAAGCTGGGAGAAGTCATCAGTTTTTCGAGCATCTTTCGCTCTTCTGCATTTAGTTTCTTCGGAATCCAGACATGCACACGTACAAGCAAATCGCCTTTGCCATATCCATTTACGTCGGGAAGGCCTTTCCCGCGCAGACGAAGGATCTTTTCGGGCTGTGTGCCGGGATCAATTTTCACCTTAACGCGGCTGTCAACCGTCGGTATCTCTTTGGTTGTTCCCAGCGTAATTTCAGGGAAAGTAACAAAGAGATTGTATATTAAGTTATTTCCATCCCGAACGAGTTCCTGATGTTCTTCCTCCTGAATGACAACAAATAAGTCGCCATTCACTCCGCCCCGGCGGCCGGCATTTCCTTTTCCGGCTACATTCAGTTGCATGCCTTCGCCAACACCTGCCGGAATCCTGATGCTGATTACTTCTTCGTCGCGAACCACACCTTCTCCCTGACAATGTGTACATTTGTTGGTGATAATCTGTCCTTCCCCGTTACAGGTTGGGCAGGTTGTTGTGGTTTGCATCTGTCCCAGTAATGTATTCTGAATGCGGGTTACATGGCCGCTTCCCCGACAGGTAGAACAGGTTGAATACGACGATCCGCCCTGTGCGCCGGTTCCGCTACAATGCGTACACGGTACATATTTTTTTACCTTGATTTTTTTCTCAACACCATTCAGGACTTCGTTCAGGTTCAGACTAACTTTCACCCTAAGATCGGAACCGCGATGCTGGCGCGGACCACGTGCGCGCTGACCACCAAAACCACCAAAACCGCCAAAACCACCGCCACCGAAAATGTCGCCAAACATCGAGAAAATATCATCCATCGACATGTCGTGGCCGCCAAATCCGCTGGCTCCGCCTCCATTCATGCCTGCGTGACCAAACTGGTCGTAGCGCTGACGTTTTTCAGGATTGCTCAGCACCTCATAAGCCTCGGCAGCTTCCTTAAATTTCTCTTCAGCTTCTTTGTTCCCCGGATTTTTGTCGGGGTGAAACTGTATAGCTTTCTGCCGGTAGGCTTTCTTTATTTCGTCCGCAGTCGCTGTTTTGCTGACGCCAAGAATTTCGTAAAAATCGCGTTTTGTCATTTTCTATCTTCTATCAGGCTATTCGCCAATAACTACTTTCGAGTGTCTTATTACTTTGTCGTTCAAGAAATAGCCTTTCTGAACTACGTCAATAATCTTACCTTTCAGGTCTTCGCTAGGTGCTGCAAATGTTGTAATGGCCTCGTGCAAATCGGTATCGAAATCTTTACCCTTTGCTTCTATTTCCTTCACCCCGTTTTGTTTCAGGAACTCCTGAAACTTGTTGTAGATCAGGTTTACACCTTCCTTAACTGGTGTGTCGCTTTCGATAGCTTCCAAAGTCTGAATGGCACGGTCGAAATCGTCGATAACCGGCAAAATGTTCACCAAAAGGCTTTCGCTGGCCGTTTTGAGCAGTTCCATTCTTTCCTTCAGGGTACGTTTGCGGTAATTGTCGAACTCTGCCTGAAGACGAATGTGTTTGTCTTTCAGTTCAGCAAGTTCTTTTTCAGCTTTTTCCAAGTCTTCTTCAGCTTTAGTTTTCTTGTGTGCTTTATCTTTCTTATTTTCTTTCTTACTATGAGCGGAATCAGCATGTTCTGCTGTCATTTCCTGATTTTCATTTTCAAGTTGTTCTTTTTTTTCTTTATTGTCTGTCATTTTACCTGAATTTAAAAATTGCGATTTCGAGGCTGCAAATATACTGCCATTCGCCTTAAGATTGTCAAATTGGCATTTTATTAATCACGGTCTGACAACTTTATTGTTTTCCCTTGGAATAAAAAGAAAAAAGGGCAATCCGTCTTACAGGACTGCCCCATTATCGTCGTGTAACTATTTTTGGATTTATTTAAGAAGACCCGATAACGTTTGCTCCAGTACTGGCCCACGCACATTTTTTGCAATGATGATTCCGTCGCCATCAATTAAAAAGCTGGCCGGAATGCTGCGAACGCCATATACGTTTGCGAATTTTGCATCCCATCCGAGCAGGTCGCTTACATGGTTTTCCCATACCAGCTTGTCGGCCTGTATGGCCTGTTCCCATGCGTCTTTATTCTTATCGAGCGAAACGCTGAAAACGGTGAAACCTTTCCCGTTTTTAAATTTTTCATCTTTAAACTTGTTGTAGGCGCTCACCACTGTTGGGTTTTCGTGGCGGCACGGCCCGCACCATGATGCCCAGAAATCGATTAAAACGATCTTTCCTTTCAGCGACGAAAGCTTTAGCTCACTTCCGTCTAAGGTCTTTTCGGCAATTTCCGGAGCCTTATTACCAATGTTCAGGCCTATTTTTACTTCTTGCTTATTGTCGTCGCTCGACTTCGCGGTAGTTGTATAACCGATTACAGAAAACAATACCACGATAGTCAGCATGATTATTTTTTTCATCCTCAGATATTTATTTTGTTCAGGGCAAAAATAGCAAATCAATGACATGATCAGCCTAGGGTTGCCCATTGTTTAAAATTATTAACAGTAAACTCTTTAGTCGATGCGGGTTATGTCGGCACCAACAGCATTGAGCCGAACATCGATGTTCTCGTATCCCCGGTCGATCTGTTCAATATTGGATATTTTGCTGGTTCCCTGGGCCGACAAGGCAGCAATGAGCAGCGCAACGCCGGCACGAATATCGGGCGAACTCATGTTGGTTCCGCGTAATGCGTATTTGTGGTCGAGACCGATAACCGTAGCACGGTGCGGATCACACAGAATAATTTGTGCGCCCATGTCAATCAGTTTGTCAACAAAAAACAGCCGGCTTTCAAACATCTTCTGATGAATAAGTACACTTCCTTTGGCTTGTGTTGCCACCACCAGGAAAATACTGAGCAGGTCGGGGGTTAATCCTGGCCAGGGCGCGTCGGCAATGTTCATAATGGAACCATCGATGAAGGTCTCAATTTCGTAGTGTGCCTGAGCCGGAATAAATAAATCGTCGTTTTGCTCTTCGATTTTAATTCCCAGTCGTTTGAATTGCTCCGGAATAATTCCGAGATGCTGAATTCCGGCATTCCGGATGGTGATTTCAGAATTGGTCATGGCTGCCAATCCTATGAAGCTGCCCACTTCAATCATGTCGGGCAAAATCTCGTGCGTGCAGCCTTTTAAAGATGTAACTCCGTTTATGGTCAGTAAATTGGATCCAATTCCGTCAATTTTTGCACCCATCGAAACCAGCATTTTACTTAATTGCTGCACGTAGGGCTCGCAGGCGGCATTGTAAATGGTGGTTGTGCCTTCTGCCATGGTGGCGGCCATCAGGATGTTGGCTGTTCCGGTTACCGATGCTTCGTCGAGCAACATATAGGCTCCTTTAAGTTTCGCGGCTTCGACGCTGTAAAAGTGTTCGCCGGGATTGTAGTTGAAGTTTGCCCCGAGGTTTTGCAGCCCAATGAAATGCGTGTCCAATCTGCGGCGTCCGATTTTGTCGCCGCCGGGCTGAGGGATGTATCCAATGCCAAAGCGGGCGAGTAGCGGACCAATGATCATGATTGATCCGCGCAAGCTGGCTGCTTGGCGGGCGAAAACTTCAGTTTTCAGGTAGTCGAGCTTAATTTCATCTGCCTGAAAAGTATAGTCGCCTTTCGCGTGACGCTCGGTTTTGACGCCGAGTTCGCCCAAAATGGAAACAAGCTTTATGACGTCGCTGATTTCAGGAATATTACTGATTCGGATTTTTTCCGGCGTGAGTAAAACCGCGCAAATTACCTGTAGCGCTTCATTCTTTGCTCCTTGCGGATATAAATCACCATGGAGCGGTATGCCTCCCTTGATCTTAAAAGTTGCCATTTGAAGTTAAATACGGTGTTTCAGAATATGGTTTGATTTTTTTCGAACGACTTAGCCGTTCTGTAAACATCGAATTTTCTCCCTCCCAAGTTGCCCTACTATCGCTGTTTTTTCCGGTCGTCCTGTTTCTGGAATTTTCGACCGTTGTTATTGTTTTGCTGTCCGGGCTTTTTCTGGTTGCGCGACAAAATGTCTTTTGTTTCTGTCAGGGTCAGGTCGCTGCATTTGATTCGTCCGCGCGACATTTCTTCAATATCCTGAAGAATTTTTTCGTCGGTTACCGAGTCCTTGTTCCAAATCACATAGCTCTTTTTCATGTGATTGGCAATGAGCTTGATGAGCAGATCGCGCTCTTTTTCGTCTTCGTAAACAGCAGCTTTCTCAATCAGGAATTCAATAGTCTTTCCGTAGTGACGATACTTTACATGATTACTACTGTACGGAATTCTTTTGGGAGGCGTGTTAAAAAACTCACGCGACGGCGGATCATAAGGATAGTCAATGTCGAGTTGAAAATCGGTCATGATGGCCAAATGGTCCCAAAGCTTATGTTTGAAGTCGTTGATGTCGCGCAGGTAAGGATACATGTTCCCCATGATGTCAACAATCGTTCTGGCTGCCCTGTTTCGCTCGTTCCGATCCTCTATAGTCAGAATGTGATCAACCATGTTTTGTAAGTTTCTGCCATACTCGGGTATAGCCAACTTACTGCGATTAGAATTATAATCCATGAAAAGAATAAATGTTTTTAATAAAAGTATCAGGCTGTTATCTTAATAGGGATGTATGGTAGATAATCAGTTTGAAGTAATTTTGCTGCAAATTAAGTCAAAATACTTTTGCCTGCAAAAAAATGCTGCAAAATCTGTTTAAAACAGGTTTTTAACGCCGGAAAAAGCTATTGAATGATCTTCAATTTGGCAAATTTTAGTAAAAGTTGCTTTTTGCCCGCATTCTGGAAAAAAACAGTTGCTTTCATATCGGGCATCCGGCCTTCCATTAAAAGCACTTTCCCACGACCAAAACGCTGATGCTCAACAATCATTCCAGCCTGAATTTCTTCCGGATTACTTGCTTCAAACGAATCAACCTCTTTCTTCGATTCCCGAAGGCTTGAGAGCTTTTTAAATATTTCCGACTGGCTTCCGGCACCTGCTTTGATGCCCGGAATCACCGCCCTTCTGGGTTCGGGTTTGGGTGCCGAAAATGGCAGGTCGCGCTGGTTCCCGTAAATCGCGGCATCCTTCTCAACCGGCATAATCAGGTATTGCGGGTCGATTTCGCTGATGAAGCGGCTCATATTGCAAAACTCGAGTTTCCCCCATTT
>JAEWME010000093.1 GCA_023393265.1 Bacteroidota bacterium
GTTCCTAACGAGTCGAAATGATCGACAAAACCCTGTTCGACTACGGTAATGGTTTCGAATCCGCGATGAGGGTGATACGGAAATCCCGGAACTTTTTCGCCGTGATACATTCGCCAACCATCTTTGATCCTGAAATCCTGCCCAATATTTCGTCCTGAAAGTGATGCGTCAGGACCAAGAACGGCGTTTCCTTTCGGAAACTTGTCGTGGTGATAAGCACAAAAAATGAATGGGTCCATTGTTTCCCAAGGAAAGCCTAATGGTTTTATATTCAGTAATGTATCTTTATTCATGCTGATATTTTTTAACTACTACTATGGAATCGTTCGAGGACATCCTCAATAATTTCCCTGGTAAGGGGCTTTGTCTTGAAATCGGCAAGCCATTTCGAGTTTCTTGCTTTTGCCTCGTCTTCAGGGTTTACCGAAGTTGTAAGCATTACAACAATCATTTTGCTTTGTAGTTCTTCCTCCAGTTTTTCAAACTCTTCCAGAAACTCCCAACCGTTCATCCCGGGCATATTGATGTCAAGAAAAATAAGGTCCGGCAACGGGTTGGCATTGTTACGAGTTGAAATAAGGTATTCAATCGCTCTGTCGCCTGTCTCTTTGATGACGACAATGTCGCTGGCGTTGGTCTTTCGGATGATTCGCTCGTGAAAAAAATTATCATCCGGACTATCGTCGACCAGCATGATGCAATTTACTTTTCTGTCCATGTATCAAGATTTAAAATGGAAAATTTGAAAGTACTTCCTTTTCCTTGTTCCGATTCAACCCAAATTCTCCCGCCGTGCATTTCAACTATCTTTTTGCAATAAGCCAGCCCGATTCCGTTCCCTGTGAAGTCCGCGCTCAATCGTTGAAATATCTGGAATATTCGTTCAAAATGTTTGGGATCAATACCAATACCATTGTCAGAAACAGCAAATTCGAAATGTCCGTTAACTTTTGTGCAACTAATTTTTACGAGAGGTAGCACATCTTTTTTCCTGAACTTAATGGCATTGTTAATCAAATTCTGAAAGAGCTGGCTCAATTCTGTTTCGTAGGCATTCAATACTGGTAATTGATCGACAATAACGATGGCTCCTGCATTTTTGATGAGGCTGTTCAAATCGGCAATCACATTCTCAACCACTAAATTGCAATCGGTTGATTCCAGTTTTTTGTTCAATCCCAGTCTGGAGAAGTCGAGTAACGAACGAATAAGCATATTCATCCTGAAGGTTGCCCGTTCGATAGTTTGCAAATGAGTTTTTATTTCAGGATTTAGTTCGTCCGGAAAATCTTCCTTGATTATTTGGATATAGTTCGTAACAGTTCGTAAAGGCTCCTGCAAATCGTGCGAGGCGATGTAGTTGAATTGCTCAAGTTCTTTATTTTTAAGTTCGAGCGCGGCAACCGTTTCGTGCTTTTTTCGTTCGGTAATGTCGATAATCGAAGCGAGTACCACTGTCCCTTCGTTTGTTTCAATTGGGTTCAGTCCAATCTCAACCGGGAACTCCGAGCCATCTTTCCGGAGTGCGAAAAGCTCCCTCCCGGCGCCCATTGGCCTTACCGAAGGTGAATGAAAAAACGAACTGCGCAAGCCAGGATGAGTTTGCCTGAAACGTTCAGGAATGAGGACTTCGAGTTTATCCCCAATTAATTCGTCACGCTCATATCCAAAAACCTTTTCGGTTTGATTATTAATCAGGCTAATTCGTCCTTGTTGATTCATAAGAATCATAGCATTTGGTGCTGATTCAACAACCAGTCTGAAGCGTTCGTCCGCTTTCTTTCGTTCTGATATGTCGATGATTGTTACTACAACCATCGGGTGATCACCCCAGTTCAGAGGCGTCAGGTACACTTCGGCAGGGAATTCGGTTCTGTTTTTCCTGATAGCCACCAATTCCAGTCCGATTCCGTTTTCTTTCTCTTCTTCGTTTTGCGAGATCCACGAATTGACCCATAAATGATTGTCATGGTACAATCCAGGAACCAGAAGGTCGATGCCAGATCCCATCAGGTCAATCATGTCGTACTCAAATAATTTTTCAGTCTGGTAATTGGCGAATACTATTTTTCCATTTTTGCTGATAAGCAAAATGGCGTTTGGCGTGGCGTCAACGATAGCCTGAA
This sequence comes from Bacteroidota bacterium, assembly GCA_023393265.1. Lineage (GTDB taxonomy): Bacteria > Bacteroidota > Bacteroidia > Bacteroidales > Prolixibacteraceae > Aquipluma. The sequence continues at coordinate 2,127 of JAEWME010000093.1, forward strand.
ATGTCAGTTCCGAATCACGGTTTTGGAATATTTTCTTGTTTTCTTTTTGCATTGTTTTCCTTTTTTGTTTGCTGATTATTTACAAAGTCAGAAGATCAAGCTTTAAGTTTCAACGGAAAAAAGGAATTGCAGAAAGAGATCTGATGGTTGGTTTTTGGAATTTGTTGGTTGTTAGGAAGAAGAAACGTTTGTATGTGTTTTTTGTTGACTATAATGACTTGTTTCCTTCAGAAAAAATAAACGGGGTTTAATAATTGAGTGATTCTTTTCAGCAAAATATGTGTTAGACGTACTGCGTTGGATTGTCTGGATAGACAGCCAATTCGGTGAATTCTTCCAGCCTAGGTAAAGGAACCATAACTAATGGCGATAATATACTCCTGAAAATAATTTCCAGATTAGAAAATATCCAGTTTCAGATAAACTGACTCGCCGTTTTCGTGGTATATTCTGAAATTGTTCTTCTCCAAAACAGCCAGCGAAGCTTTATTCCCGGGATCAGTTTCGGCTCTTACTATTTTAATTTTCTCGTTGCTGCTCATCCACTTCAGCGTTCCGTTTAATGCTTCAGTCATGTATCCTTTTCCCCTGAAGGCTTCATCAATACCATATCCAATTTCAACCTCGCCATTCTTGTCGGGTTCGCCATGAAAGCAAAAACCACCAATAATCATATTCAGGTTTTTTTCGATGATAACCCACATCGTGCAGAACAGCGGATCTTTAGTCTTGTTGGAGAGGTTGGGAAGTAAATCCTGCAGAATAGCTTCCCGTGCTTCAGGATCGGGTAATGATTCTGATGGATTTAATCCGAGGTCTCGAACCAGTTCTTTCGGCGATTTAACGTGTTTTATCAATTCATCGTATGTGAGTGGTTTCAGAGTAAGCCTTTTGGTTTCGATCATTGTTTGCTTTTTGGTCGTACAAAATTATAAATTACGACAACGCAACAGCGATTTAAGATGTAATTATCCGGAAACAAAAAGCCTTGGATCGATAAACAACCCAAGGCTTTAAATATCGTTTCAGGAAAATTAATCCGGTAAATAACCGCGGATAATTCCTCTTTTCGAGTCTTTAATGAAGAGCAGGATTTCGTCACGTTCGGGCGAAGCAGGTACTTCGGCTTCAATAATTTCAACTGCCTGCGAGGTGTTAAGTCCTTTCTGGTAGATGTAGCGATAAATATCCTGAATCTCGCGGATTTTCTCGTTGCTGAAATTACGACGACGCAACCCGATTGAGTTAATGCCAACATAAGACAGCGGCTCGCGGCCTGCCTTGATGAACGGAGGAACATCTTTGCGAACAAGAGAACCTCCGGAGAGCATTACATGCGATCCGATGTGAACGAACTGGTGAACGGCAGTCATACCACCAAGAATAACCCAGTCGTCAACAACAACTTCGCCTGCAAGCTGAGTATTATTTACGAGAATTACGTTGTTACCAACTACACAGTCATGAGCTACATGAACATAAGCCATTAGCAGACAGTTTGAACCTACAACTGTTTTTCCTTTGGCAATGGTTCCGCGGTTGATGGTAACAAACTCGCGAATGGTTGTATTATCGCCAATTTCAACGGTTGTGTATTCTCCTTTGAATTTTAAATCCTGGGGAACTGCTCCGATAACTGCTCCGGGAAAAATACGGCAGTTTTTCCCGATGCGCACGCCTGGCATGATTGTCACACTCGATCCAATACGGGTACCTTCGCCAACGACAACATCTTTGTCAATCGATACAAAGGGTTCAATAACCACGTTGTCGGCAATGTTTGCTTCGGGATGAACGTAAGCTAATGGTTGTTTCATTTCAATGTTTATTTTCTATTTCTTAATTTACTTTTACGATTTGTGCCATGTAGTCGCCTTCAGCAACTATCTGATCGCCAACGTAGCAAAGGCCGCGCATTTCGGCAATTCCTCTGCGTATAGGTGAAGTGAGGATGATCTTAAATATGATGGTATCACCGGGCACAACTTTTTTCCTGAATTTGACATTGTCAATCTTCATGAAGTATGTTGAATATTTCCCTTCCAGGTTTCGCAAAACAAAAATACCTCCTGCCTGTGCCATTCCTTCAACAAGTAAAACGCCAGGCATCACCGGCTCCTCCGGAAAATGGCCTTCGAAGAATGGCTCGTTCGATGTCACGTTTTTTACTGCAATAATATAGTCTTCATGAATTTCAATCACCTTATCCACTAATAGAAAAGGGTATCTGTGCGGAAGGAGTTCCTTGATTTTATTCACATCCATCAAAACCGGACTATTGGCAGAGTACGACGGCGCTTTTTCTTTCGATTTCTCGCGGTTGATGGCTTTGAGCAGAACTTTGGCAAACTCGGTGTTGGCATGGTGTCCTGGTTTGGTAGCAATGATGCGACCCTTGATTCTTTTTCCTGCAAGGGTTAAATCACCGATTACATCGAGCAGTTTGTGACGCGCACATTCGTTGTCGTACTGCAAATCAATGTTGTTCAGGATACCCTGTTCTTTTACTTCCACCCGCTCGTGGTTGAAAAGATCTGCAATGCGGTCGAGTTCTTCCTGAGAAACTACCCGGTCCATGATCACAATCGCATTTTCGAGGTCGCCGCCTTTTACCAGGTTGTTCTGAAGCAGAAACTCAAGTTCGTGAAGGAAAACGAAGGTGCGGCAGGTAGCAATTTCGGTTCTGAACGCAGCCAGCGAATTCAGCGTGGCGAACTGGTTGTTCAATACGCTGGAATCGAACGAAATTAAAACGTTGAGGCTATAGTCATTGTCTGGTAATGCAATAAGTTCCGATCCGGTCTTTTCGTTGCGGTAAATAATCTTTTCGGTAATTACAAAATAATCGCGCTCGGCATCTTGTTCAACAACTCCAGCTTCCTCAATGGCTTCAACGTAAAAACGCGAACTTCCGTCAAGAATCGGCGCTTCTTCGTTGTCAACTTCGATTAGAACATTGTCGAGGTCCATACCAGTGAGTGCAGCGAGCGCATGTTCGATGGTGCACACTTTGGCGCCTTTGTGTTCAAGTAAGGTTCCTCTTGAAGTAGCTGTAACAAATTCGGCGCTGGCTGGGATAATTGTTTTCCCTTCGAGGTCGATGCGCTGAAATTTAAAACCGTGGTTAATGGGGGCTGGCTTGAAGGTCATTTTTACCAGACAGTTGGTATGTAAACCTTTTCCGCTGATTGAAAATTCTTTAGCTAATGTTTTTTGTTTAACTGTCATTCCTGAAATAATTATTCTTCAATCTTTGTCCTTGATTTTTGCCATTTGTTTTTCGAGGTCGATTACCTGTTCCCTTAGTTTGGGTAGGTTTCGGTATATGGCAAAAACTTTAGCTGCCTGTGCAATATCCATCGCAGGCGCGCCAAGGACTGTCTTGTCTGATTTAATGCTGTTTGAAACGCCTGACATAGCGCCAAGGGTTACATTGTTGCCAATGGTGATGTGTCCGGCAACGCCAACCTGGCCACCGAAGCGACAGTTGCTTCCGACCTTGGTTGAACCGGCAATACCAGTGAGAGCAGCCATTACCGTGTTTTCACCTATTTCCACGTTGTGTGCAATCTGAACCAGGTTGTCTATTTTAGTGCCTTTCCTGATGATTGTTGATCCCATTGTAGCACAGTCAACAGTGGTGTTGGCTCCAATATCCACGAAATCTTCCAAAATTACATTTCCTACCTGCGGAATCTTCTTATAAGTGCCATCGGCGGTAGGTGCGAAACCAAACCCATCAGATCCAATCACTGCACCAGCATGTATAACACATGCGTTACCAATTTTGGTGCCTTCGTAAATTTTTACGCCAGCAAACAAAATGGTGTCGTCGCCAATGGTTGTGTTATCGCCAACATAAACCTGCGGGTAAATTTTAACGTTGTTGCCGATGTGCACGTTTTTCCCAATGTAGGCAAAAGCACCGACATAGGGAGAACTACCAACGGTAGCCGTAGGATCAACAAATGATGGATTTTCGATGCCTGATTTAACCGGCATAGCAGCCTGGTAAAGGTCGAGCAAAGAAGCAAATGCTTTATAGGCGTCAGGAACACGGATAAGAGTAGCTTTTACGGGTGCCTCAAGCTCAAGGTCCTGATTTACGATCACAATGGAAGCATCGGTTTCATACAGGTATTTGTTATATTTCGGGTTGGAAAGAAACGCCAATGTTCCGGGTTTACCTTCTTCGATTTTGGCAACATCAGAAACAACTGCATTTACATCTCCTTCAATCGTACCTCCCAGAAAATCAGCAATGCTTTGAGCTTTGAATTCCATATTTCCTTTTGAATTTGCCGTGCAAAAATAGTTTAAATTACTTAATGTCCAATTCTTTCGGATAACAGATGAAATATTTCCTGACAGTATCGGACAAAACAGAAAGATTTATGTCTGAAGCATCAGCGATGTCGCTGATCTTGTTATTCTTGAACAAAATTTTGATTTTATCGCTGGAAACCTTATTGTATGCACTGTTTGAAATTGTTCCCGTAATCAGGAAATATTGGATCAGATCGTCGCATATTTCGAATTGCGAACAGATTTTCTCACGCAACATCATAATTTTATGCTCTGCAATAGGTTTTTTGTTAATCTTTATTTTATAAAGTTTCCGTCCAATAATTGATTTGGAAAGGTAAGACAGCACTTTGTCGGGGTGGTTCTGCCATTCTTTAATAGATGCAATGATGTCGTTGTCGTCGAGACTCACAAATAAATCCAAGGTAGATCTGCCGTCAATCATGCGGTTGAGCCTGAAATCATCAAGGCTTACAGGATGTTTCAGGAATACCTTAAAAACAGGGGTTGCAAAGACCTCCGTTCCGGCCATCGAAAGCTCGCGCGCACGCGCCAGCACATTTATCAGAAGGTATTCTGCTGAGATTACTGTTTTATGCAAATAAACTTGCCAATACATCAGGCGCCTCGCAATCAGGAAGTTTTCTACTGAATAAATTCCTTTGTACTCCACTACAAGCTCGTCATTCTTAACATTGAGCATTTTGATGATTCGCTCGGCTCCCACAACACCCTCAGAGACGCCAGAGAAGAAACTATCACGGCTCAGGTAATCGAGCCGGTCAACATCAAGTTGACTCGATACCAACTGGTGTAAAAATCGTTTGGGATACTTGTCGGTAAAAATACTGATTGCCAAATCAAGTTTTCCTCCAAACTCTCTATTGAGGTCTTCCATAAGCAGCAAAGAAATTTGCTCATGTGACACATCCTGAACCAGTGTACTTTCCAAAACATGCGAAAATGGTCCGTGACCGATGTCGTGCAATAAAATGGCAACAGTCACTCCATCCGCTTCTTCATCAGTTATTTCCTGACCTTTCAGTTTCAGGATTTCGATTGCAGAACGCATCAGGTGTACTGAGCCAAGTGCGTGTTCGAAACGTGTGTGATTGGCGCCCGGAAAAACCATGCACGACAACCCCAGTTGTTTGATACGCCTTAATCTCTGAAAATAAGGGTGTTCAATTAAATCGAAGACAAGTTCGGAACGAATATTGATGAATCCAAATACCGGATCGTTGACTATTTTTTTCTTATTTGTTTTCAATAATTTATACTCAATTTCGGAGAAAACATTTCACAAAAGTAGAAAAGTTTTCATTGGTTTTGGTTTTTTGATGTAGACGAGTACGACATTCAGATATTGCTACACATCGTTAATTAATTGATTTTGACAATTTAATTAAAAATACTATTTTTGTCGCGACATTTGGCAAAACCAGAGGTAGGGGATTAAAAGTCCCCTATTTTATTACAGAGATATGATCGATAAAAAGCAGATAGAAGACATTGTGAATGAAATTCTTACCGACGAACAATTTCCGGTAGAGGTAACGGTTTCTTCAGGAAATGTAATTCATGTAATGATTGACAGTGACACGGCTGTTTCGATTAACCAAATTGTCGAAATCAGCAGATTTATCGAAGGAAAACTCGATCGTGATGCCGAAGATTTTGAATTATCGGTTTTTTCCGCTGGATTGAGCGAACCTTTGCGATTGGTTCGTCAGTATAAGAAAAACATCGGGAAGGAACTTGATGTTGTGCTGAAGAGCGGGCTTAAAATGGCTGGTATTGTCAAAGAGGTGACCGATCAGGCAGTTAGTCTGGAAGTAACCACTAAAGAAAAAACGGAAGGATCGAAACGGAAGGAACTTGTTACGAGGGTTCATAGTATTGATTATTCGGAAATTAAAGAAGCAAAAAAAATTATAAAATTTTAAAATCGGGACGAGATGGAGACTCTTAATCTTATCGAAACCTTTGCCGAATTTAAGGAACTAAAAAACATCGACCGCGCAACCATGATGAGTGTGCTGGAAGATGTTTTCAGAAATGTTCTTCAGAAAACGTACGGTACAGATGAAAACTTCGACGTGATCATCAATATTGATAAAGGTGACTTCGAGATTTGGCGGAACAGGGAAATTGTTACCGAAGAGGATTTTACCGATCCTAACAGGCAAATTACCTTGCGTGAAGCCAAGAAAATTGATGCTGATTACGAGGTTGGCGAAGAAGTTACTGACGAAGTGAAGCTGGCGCATTTTGGGCGCCGTGCCATTTTGAACCTGCGTCAAAATCTCGCCAGCCGGATTATGGAACTTGAAAAGGACCATATTTATAACAAATACAAAAATAAAATCGGCGACATCGTAGCAGGCGAAGTGTATCAGGTATGGAAAAAAGAAATCCTGATTCTCGACGATGAGGGTAATGAGTTGATTTTGCCGCGAACTGAGCAGATTCCTTCCGATTATTTCCGCAAAGGCGATAACCTTCGTGCTGTTGTTTATAAAGTTGAATTACGCAACAACAACCCGCTGATCATTCTTTCGCGCACATCGCCTGTTTTCCTCGAAAGATTGTTCGAACTCGAAGTTCCTGAAATCTTCGACGGATTGATCACCATTAAAAAAATTGTGCGTGTACCCGGCGAAAGAGCAAAAGTGGCAGTTGAATCGTACGACGAACGCATCGACCCGGTAGGCGCCTGTGTTGGAATGAAAGGATCGCGCATCCACGGCATTGTTCGCGAGCTGCGCAACGAAAATATCGATGTAATTAACTATTCGGCCAATATGCAACTGTTCATTCAGCGTGCATTAAACCCGGCAAAAGTATCTTCAATCAAATTGCACGAAGATACCAAGCGCGCCGATGTTTACCTGAAACCTGAAGAAGTTTCGATGGCGATTGGTAAAGGTGGATTAAACATCAGGTTAGCCAGTCAACTGACTGGTTACGAAATAGATGTTTACCGCGAAGTGGCTGCCGACGACGAAGACGTTAACCTGGAAGAATTTGCCGATGAAATTGAAGACTGGGTAATCGACCAGTTGAAGGCAATTGGATGCGACACAGCTAAGAACGTATTGAGTCTTACACGTGCCGAACTTATAAAGAGAACCGACCTCGAGGAAGAAACCATTGATGAGGTTCTTCGGATACTGAGAACAGAATTTGAATAATCTTTAAGGATTATTTGAATTTTTACCGGAAAATTTAGGGCATTTTGGATTTTGAATGTAAAATTGCATCATCGTTAATTCCTTAAGAACAAATTTTGAGGTTTATTTAACTGATTGGGTTTATGGTTATAGGAAGTATAAAACGACTTAGTAAAGTAGCGCGTGATTTTAATGTAGGGATTTCGACCATTGTGGAGTTCCTGCACAAGAAAGGATTTGATATTGACTCGAATCCGAATAACAAAATAACTGACGACCAGTTTCTGCTTCTCGAAAAAGAATACAAAGGTGATGTGAGTCTGAAAAAAGAATCAGAAATGCTTAACCTGAAAAGTCACCGGGGAACGAAAGAGTCGATCTCGCTGGACGATGTGATTGACGGAGGACATAAACGAGCTGATGAAGATTTTGAAGATGATGAGGTAATTATCAAGGGTCATAATACATCCAAGAAGGCTGAGCCAACCCCACATCAGGATAACAAGCAGCCCAAGCCCGAAGTTAAGCCCGAGAAATTCAGTACTCCCCTTCCTGAAATAGAAGCACCCAAGGTTGTTGGAAAAATTAATCTTGATAGCCTGAATGCGCCCAGGAAAAAAGAAGAACCTGCTGAGCCTGTTTCTCCGAGAGAAACAGAGCCGAAGGTAGTCAAAGAAAATAATGAGGTTCCGAAGCAGGAAGCTCCCAAAGTGCAGGTTGCCGCAAAACCGGTTGAGCCTGAAGCCCCAAAAGCTACAGCAAAAGAAGAACCTGTAAGCAGCGACCGCAACGAGCCGGAAGTTGTCCCGACCAATGTTCCCAAAGTGGAAGAAGTTAAAGTTGTCGGAAGGATTGATCTTTCCTCTTTAAATCAGAAGACAAGACCTGATAAAAAAAGCAAGAAGCAGAAAGAAGAAGAACGCAGAGAACGCGAGCGAATGCGCCGTGAACAACAGCGTCCTGTCGAGCCCGAAGCCAACGAACCGGGGAATAATGGAGATGAAAGAGGTAAATCTGAAGAAGTGATCCGGCCAAGAGTTGAAAAACTTTCAGGTCCGACCGTTGTTGGAAAAATTGATCTCCCGAGCGACAAACGACCAGTTGGCAGCAGCGACTCACCTACTCAGCAGAACCGGAAGAAAAAAAGAAAGCGCATTGCGAAAGAGGGACCGGAAAACCAACAGCGCGTTAATCTTGCCGATAAGTCTCAAGTTCCTGGAGAAAGGAAAAAACTGGTTGTTAATAAGAATGTTGGTGGGGCTCAAGGTGGCGGAGACAAAGGAAAACTCAGGAAACGGACACCACTGAAGAAGGAAGTCAACGAGGAAGATGTACAAAAGCAAATAAAAGATACACTCGCACGGCTAACATCAAAAGGTACAAAATCGAAAGGATCGAAATACCGTCGCGATAAACGACAGGTATTCAGTGATAAGCTGGCTGCCCAGGCGGAGCGTGAGAGTGAAGAGCAGCACGTACTGAAAGTAACCGAATTTGTTTCGGTGAACGAACTGGCAACAATGATGAACACCTCTGTTACATCAGTCATTTCTACTTGTATGAGTCTTGGTTTGTTTGTGTCAATCAATCAAAGGCTCGATGCTGAAACAATGGCTATCGTGGCGGATGAATTTGGTTACCAGGTGGAATTTGTGAGTGCTGAAATTCAGGTGGCCATCGAAGAAGAACCTGACACACCGGAGCAACTTTTACCGCGCGCACCGGTAGTTACAGTAATGGGACACGTTGACCATGGTAAAACATCATTGCTCGACTATATTCGTAAAACGAATGTGATTGCCGGTGAGGCCGGAGGTATCACTCAGCATATTGGCGCATACCACGTAAAATTGGCTGATGGCAGGGAGATCACGTTCCTTGACACTCCCGGTCACGAAGCATTTACGGCCATGCGTGCACGTGGTGCTCAGGTAACCGATATTGCCATCATCATTATCGCTGCCGACGATGCCATCATGCCTCAGTCGATTGAAGCCATCAACCACGCAGCAGCAGCAGGTGTACCAATCGTATTTGCTATCAATAAAATAGATAAACCTGGAGCTAATCCGGAGAGAATAAAGGAACAACTCGCCGGGATGAATTACCTTGTTGAAGAATGGGGTGGTAAATACCAGAGTCAGGATATCGCGGCAAAATCGGGTCTCAATGTCGATCAACTACTTGAAAAAGTATTACTCGAAGCAGAAATGCTTGATTTGAAAGGGAACCCGGATAAACGGGCAACCGGAACCATTCTCGAATCGACTCTTGATAAAGGGCGTGGTTATGTTGCAACAGTGCTGGTTCAGAACGGAACCCTGAAAGTGGGAGACGTTGTTTTGGCCGGTCAGTACTACGGACACGTGAAAGCTATGTTTAATGAACGTAATCAGCGTATCGATAAAGTACGACCTGCAGAGCCTGCAATCATTTTGGGACTTGATGGAGCTCCGCAAGCCGGGGATAAGTTCAACGTGATGGAAAATGAGCGTGATGCCAGAAACATTGCTAACAAACGTGAACAATTAGCCCGTGAGCAGGGACTTCGCACCCAGAAACACATTACACTCGACGAAATTGGTCGTCGTATTGCTATTGGTAACTTCCAGGAACTGAATTTGATTGTGAAAGGAGATGTGGATGGTTCAATCGAAGCACTTTCCGACTCATTAATTAAACTTTCAACTGAAGAAATTCAGGTGAATGTGATTCATAAAGCAGTGGGAGCGATTTCCGAATCGGATATTATGCTGGCAACTGCGTCGAATGCAATTATTGTTGGATTCCAGGTACGTCCGTCTGTTAGTGCCCGCAGAATTGCTGAAAAAGAGCAGATCGATATTCGTTTATATTCGATTATTTACGATGCAATCAACGAGATTAAGGCTGCAATGGAAGGTATGCTTTCTCCTGAAATTAAAGAAGAAATTACCGGAACGGCCGAAATCATGGAAACTTTCAACATCTCGAAAGTGGGAACCATCGCAGGATGTATTGTTCGCGACGGAAAAATTTCGCGCAAAGACAAAGTTCGGGTTATTCGCGACGGGATCGTGGTTCACACTGGCACGCTTGGTTCACTCAAGCGCTTCAAAGATGATGTGAAAGATGTTAACAAAGGTTACGAATGCGGTTTGAATATTGACGGTTACAACAACATTCAGGTTGGCGACTTTGTCGAATCGTTCACGCTGGTTGAAGTAGCCAAATCGCTGTAAGAAAATATAAAGGCATATAAATAAAAGTCCCGGATCGTCAGATCTGGGATTTTTTTTGATTCAAAAAAAAATAAAACCCCGAAAGGCATGGCCCTCGGGGTTCAATATTTTCAGGAGCAGAAATTAGGCTTCGAGCATTGCCTGGTACTCTTTGGCACTCATCAGTTCGTTTAGTTCCGCAACATCGGAAATCGAGATTTTAATCAACCATCCCTGTCCGTACGCGTCTTTGTTTACCAGTTCCGGCGACGATTCTAGCGCTGGATTTACTTCGAGCACTTTGCCCCCAACAGGCATAAACAAATCTGAGACAGTTTTAACAGCTTCTATGGTTCCGAAAGTTTCGCCTTTGTCGAGTGTTTCACCTTCTGTTTCTATTTCAACGAAAACAATATCACCCAACTCGCCCTGGGCAAACGAAGTAATTCCAACAGTTGCAACGTCGCCGTCTGCTTCAATCCATTCGTGTTCTCGAGTATACTTCAAATTTTCAGGAAGATTCATATATGTCGTTTTTTAGTTTTTCCGAGTCAAAAATAATACAATATTTTATTCAAACCTTTAACAAAAGTCAGAGTTATATTTATTCAATGAAGTTTTATTAATTTGCAACATCAATTTGTAAATCAATGTTTCGAATTCTAATACCAGATTTAGCAGCGCTCGAGGAGTCGGCAAAATTATTGCTCGCAGCTTTTCCTGAGGAGCGGGTTTTTGCATTTTACGGGGCGATGGGTGCAGGGAAGACAACTTTCATCAAAGCGATCTGTCAGGAACTGGGTTCGGCAGACAATGTTACCAGCCCAACTTTTGCACTGATAAATGAGTACACAACCGATCGCGATTACGTCATATATCATTTCGATTTCTACCGGATTAAAAAACTGGAGGAAGCATACGACCTTGGTTATGAGGACTATATTTACAGTGGTAACTATTGTCTGATTGAGTGGCCGGAAATGATCGAATCGCTTCTTCCTGATGGAATTGTGGAAGTAAGGATCCAGGTCGATGAACGTGGAATCAGGACTGTTGGAGCGGCCAAAGTTTGAAAACGTTTAGCCCCGACGTCTAGCTTTATATGTTTTAATTTTCAAAAATCATGACCGAAAAAGACCGAATTTCTGAAAATGCCCCTTCCGGCTCTATTTTTATGATGCCAAAGGAAGAAATGCTTGAAGTTCGCCGCAAAGGCAGGCGGATCAAAATTGGCATTCCATCGGACAAAAGTAAAGTGGAATACCGTGTTCCGCTGACTCCTCAGGCGGTTGAATTACTCGTTTCTTATGGTCATGAAATTTTGGTAGAAAAGGAGGCAGGAAAAGCTGCCAGCTATTCTGATGAGGATTACCAGATGGCCGGTGCTCTCGTGGTCGAAAACCGGCAGGAGATTTTTGAGTGCGACATAGTGCTACGGGTTTCTCCTTTTGACGAGTCAGAAATAGACCAGTTGAAAGGTCATCAGGCGCTGATCTCCAATTTGCAGATTAGTGCGCAATGCGCCAGCTCGGTTGGCAAGCTGATGCAAAAGAAGGTGACCAATATTGCTTATGAATACCTCGAAGACGAAAACGGACGGAAACCAATCGTGCAACTGATGAGCCAGATATCGGGAAGTACTTCTGTTGTGGTTATTAATGAATACATGAGCAAATCGCGCGACGGAAAAGGTGTGCTCTTGGGAAGCGTAACAGGGATTTCTCCTGCCGAACTGGTTATTTTGGGCTCCGGAACGGCAGCTGAGTTTGCTGCAAAAGCCGCGCTTGGCCTTGGTGCGATTGTAAAGGTTTTTGATGATAGCATTAGTTCACTTCGCCGTCTCGAAGAAAAGCTGAATCAGCCCATTTTTACTTCGGTGTACTACCCTAAGGTAATGAGAAAAGCGCTCAAATCAGCCGATGCTGTTTTGGCTGCACTTCCTGTGGATGTCCCTCCTGCCTTCCGCATTTCGGAAGACATGGTGAAAAAAATGAAGCCTGGTTCCGTAATTGTCGACCTGAATGTGAGCCAGGGCGGTTGTTTCGAAACCTCAAAATGCACAGATTTAATCAACCCTGCATTTGTGGAACATGGAGTAATTCATTATTGCGTGCCCAACCTTCCTGCAATTGTTGCACGTACAGCATCTATTGCTTTAAGCAATGTGCTGATCCCGATTTTGATCTCGATCGGAGAGATTGGCGGTATCGATAATTACATCAAAAGCTCAAAGAGCTTCAGGAAAGGCGTTTACATTTATAACGGAATTCTGACCAATGCAACACTGGCAGAAAAAGTGAATCTTCCATATAAAGATATAGAATTGCTATTGGCTGTCTTTTGATCTCTCTTCTGTCACGATCCTCAATCTTCAACCAGCATTGTCATCGAGATTCTCTCTACCTCAATTTCGCCCGTTTGAATGTGATCCTGACTCCAGGGATGAATACTTGTTCCGCTGGCCACGACACGCCATGAAATATGTGGCATCAGTTTAAATTTTATGGGTTCCTGGTTGCCATTGAAAACTACCTGAATCGTTCTCCATGCGTCGCCGTTGGCATGATTGACAAGCACATACGACACAACTCCCGGCTGGTAATCCGAAGAAAAAATCAGGTGTTCCCAAATCTGGGCTGCCGAATTCATCCTGAAAGCAGGGTGGTCTTTTCGTATTTGTATAAGCGCCTGATAATACTCAAATATCTGGTGGTAGGTAGCTTTGCGCGACCAGTCGATCTGATTAATATTATCGGGCGATTTATAGGAATTTGGGTCTCCCATTTTAGTACGGGCCATTTCAACTCCGGCATGGAGAAAAGGAATACCCTGCGATGTCAGAACGAGTGCACCGGCCAGCATAATCATCCGGTTGATCTCTTCAGGAGAAGCTTCCGGACAACTTGATGTCAGTTTGTCGAATAATGTGTAATTATCATGGCATGATGCGTAATTTACACATTGCCAGGGTTCTGATGCCCAAGGAGATTTGGCACGTTCCACATATCCGTAAACAATCTGAGGATGAAAACAGGCTCCGGTGACGCCGAATTTGATGGTTTCTTCCTGAACGGTTTGTCCGCTTACGAATCCTTTGCTTCGGGCTACAAAATTATTTCCTTTGATGCCATCGCGGAAGTCGTCGTTGAAAACAGCAATGTGGTTTAAGCGCGGCACATTCGACTTTACCGCACGCCAGGTTTCATTCATCGGACTTTTGTCAGCCGTCCAGCCTTCACCATAGAGTAGCATCGACGGCGAAATCGCATTCAATTTTTCGCGGATATGGTTCATCGTGTCAATGTCGTAAATGCCCATCAGGTCGAAACGAAAACCGTCGAGGTGAAATTCCGATGCCCAATAAACAAGAGAATCTGTTATGAATTTGCGGACCATCAACCGCTCCGAAGCCACTTCGTTGCCGCAACCACTCGCGTTCGAAAAAGTCCCGTTGGGCTTTTGCCGGTAATAATAGCCCGGAACCGTTTGGTTGAAATACGAGCGTTCGGTAAGGGCTGTGTGGTTGTA
>JAEWME010000145.1 GCA_023393265.1 Bacteroidota bacterium
ACTTTCACCAGTTCGTTCCACTGGAACCAGAAATAGGTTGGTAACATGGCCGATAAAATGGCATACGATTCCATTTTTGGCTCGTCAGTTTCGAATGTATTTCCGAGCAATTCAAGCATTTGGCGCAGTTCTGCTTTATCCGAAGTTGAGAAACTTTCGGCAAACACAAGTGGGTTGTACCCTTCGTTGATGTACGAAGTTGCATTCGGAATCATCCGCGCGATGTTTCCGGTTTTTAGTTTCGAAGCCATTTTCTCGATGGTGATTTTGGGTGCCAGCGAAACGACGAGCGCATTTTCAGTCACGATTCCAGTAATTTTTTCAAGCGTTTCCATAATTACCGGTGGGTGCAGGGCAATGAAAACGATTTGTTGAGCGGCAACCAGATTTAAATCGGTTAATTCGATAAAAGGGAATGAGATTTTCAACGATTCAAGTACTTCTGCATTTGGATCGAATACCAGCACCCGATCTGCCTTGAAACCTTTGTTTGTCAAAGCCTGAAGAAAAATTTTGGTGATGCGGCCACCACCAATAAAGCCAATGGTTTTAGTTTTCATGATTTTTGTTTTTTTTGACGATTGTTTCTAAAAAATGTAGTTGAACAGGTATCCCACAACCAGGATTCCGCTTGCGACGATACCAATGAAAGTGATTATTAAAGGTATTGTGAGAACTTTTCGAAGAATAATCATTTCGGGAAGCGAAAGGCCGATTACCGACATCATAAAGGCAAGCGCGGTGCCGAGCGATGCGCCTTTTTCGATCAGTACCGAAACGATTGGAACAATTCCTGCGGCATTGGAATAAAGCGGAATACCGATTAAAACCGAAAGCGGAACCGAATACCAGGCCGATTTGCCCATCAGCGAAGCCATGAAATCTTCGGGAACGTAACCGTGCGCGCCGGCACCTACCAGAATGCCCAGCCCAACATACAGCCAGACTTTTCCAACAATTTCCTTCACCGCTTCAAAACCGAGATTAACACGTTTGGCAAGGGTCAGCTTTTCGGTTTCTGCATTGCCGTTTCCGAATCGTGCCTGATAAACCCAGGGTTCGACCCATTTTTCAAGCTTTAGTAACCCGATAATCCATCCTGAGAAGATGGCGATTACAAGTCCGGTACCGATATAAATAGCTGCCACTTTCCAGCCAAACATTCCGTAGAGCAAAATGATGGCCACTTCGTTAATCATGGGTGCAGAAATCAAAAACGAAAACGTGACACCCAGCGGAACGCCCGACTCGATAAACCCCAAAAACAGCGGAATGGCCGAGCACGAGCAGAAAGGCGTGACAATGCCAAGGCTGGCCGCCATCACATTTCCGGTGAACGTCTTTTTTCCTTCAAGCGCTTTGCGGGTTCTTTCCGGCGTAAAAAACGTGCGGATAATGCCGACAAAAAAGATGATAAGCGTGAGCAACAGCATCACTTTCGGAAACTCAAACACGAAAAAGCGAACGGCTTCGGTGAGGTGTTTGCCTTTCTCTAGCTTCAAAACCACGTCGATAAACCAGTCGGTGAGCGGCTGAAGGTTGCGATAAACTAGTACCCACACAGGCAGGAGTATCACCGGAATCCAAATATTTCTTTTGATCTGCATTGATTGTAAACTTTGTTTGTGCGACTCAGGTTTTTGCTGAAACATTAAGCAAACAGCCTGATCAGGTAATAAATACCAACTGCGATGAACACGACGGCGATCAACCGCCGAAACCACGTTTCGAGTACCTTAATTTTGTTGTAGAACGAGCCAATTTCCGACACTGCGTAGGCCAGTACCCAGGCGACAATGATCACCGGAATTCCGGTAGCGACGGCAAAAACAGCAGGCAAATACAGCCCAGAGGCGCTTGAAACCGTGAGAGGAACCAGCATTCCGAAGAACAACACGCCGCTGTAGGGGCAAAATGCCAGCGCGAAAACCACGCCCAGCAACAAAACGTCCCAGAAATTCCACCGTGTTTTTTGCTGCATTTTCGATGTCAGCCAATTCATGCCCGGGAAACCGATTTTCACGATGTCGAGCATAAACAGGCCGATGATGATGAGCAAAGGCCCCAGAATTTTTTCGCCGTACAACTGAAAGAATCCGGAGAGTTTAAACTGGTCGGCGCCCAGGTAAATAATCAGCGGTATAGCGGTATAGCTGATAGCCCGGCCAAGCGTATAAACCAAGCCGTTAATAAAAACCCTGTTGCGGTTTTCGAGATTCCGGCTGATGAACCCAATGGCCGTGATGTTGGTAGCCAGCGGGCAGGGGCTGATGGCAGTCATCAAACCCAAAATGAAGGCTGTCAGCCAGGGCGTTGTGGTGCTATCCAGCAGATTGATCAGGTACTCCATGTTGTTCTACTCCAGGAGTTTATCTACTTTCTCTTTAATAATTTTCTTGAATTTTGCCGGATTGGTACGGGCATAAAGAAACCCTTCATTGGTGATGTCAACCTTCTTTTCGCCCCGAACAAGCAGCAACGTTTGCCCGGAAACTCCCAGTTTTTTTGCCAGCGATTTTCCGTTTTCTTCTTCCAGATTCAGCGAGGCAAAGCTCATGTCACCTCTTTTGACAAAATCGGGATACAAGGTTTCGATATTCTGTTTAGCCTCTGCTTCAACAGTTTGGCAGGTTACACACCGCGATGTGTTGTGGAAATAATAGACTTCAACTTTCTTTACGTTGCCTTGTGAAAAAGCAACCATTGGCAATAAAAACGCCAGTGCCAAAATAAACTTGATCGTTTTCATGTGGTTAAATTTTGGGTGATTTAAATCTGGTTTAAAAGCTTGATTTTCTTTTTATTGGTTTTTGCTGATTAGTTCCTTGAGCTCAGCAATCGAAGGAACCCGGCCACTCATGACCACTTTCTGGTTGATCACCAAGGCTGGTGTAGTCATCACGCCAAACGACATGATTTTGTAGATGTCTTCCACTTTCTCAATTTCAGCCGAAAAGCCCAATTCGGCAACGGCATCTCTGGTCTGTTTTTCGAGGGTTTTGCATTTGGCGCAACCCGTTCCCAATACTTTTATTTCCATGATAATTTTAATTTGTTCGTAGTTCGTAAAATGACGAACATGATGGTTAAATTTTTTTAGATTTTTAGAAATTTTCTGAATAGTTCCTGAGCTTCGGCCCAGTTTTCCTTGTTGATGCAGTATTTAATGCGGGGCGCTTCAATTTCACCCTGAATCAATCCGGCACTTTTGAGTTCCTTAAGGTGCTGTGAAAGGGTCGATTTCACCACCGGCAGTTCTTCGCTCAGGTCGCCACTGTAGCAGCACGACTGTTTCGATAGCAATTCGAGCACATACATCCGGATGGGATGTCCCATTGCCTTGGCGTAACGGGCTGCTTTCTTTTGTTCTTCTGTGATTAGTACTTTTGTCATTGTTCGTATTTCGTAAAAATACGAACAAAGGTAAAAACATTTTTCAACCAGGCAAAAAAAACGGGAATCCAATCCTTTGGTGAATGAAATCCTATTTTTCGCAATGTTTGTTAATGCTTTGAAATTCGTTTGACCAATTTAATTGTCGAGATGATTTTTGATGTATGTTTACGTCAACTAAAATTCTGACTCATGGTAGCAGCTAAAACTGATTTGTTTGAAAAGGAACTTCAACAACGGGCAACCTTTTTTAAGGCGCTGGCACATCCGGCCCGCTTACAAATTATAAAATATCTGGCCGAAACGCGCATTTGTTTGTCGGGTGATATTTCTGATATGTTCCCTATTGGGCGGACAACGGTAAACCAACACATCCGCGAGTTGAAAAGTGCCGGACTGATTGATTCTCATGAGAAGGATGGTAAAATTTATTATTGCCTGAACGCGGAAAAACTCAATGAAGTTCGAGTTGCTATGAACAGTTTTCTGGAAGAAATTGATTTGCCGGAAGGTTTTTGCTGCGAATGTGGTGAGTTTAAACACGCCTATTAGCATGAAGGTCTCCAAGGAATTTAAAGGCGAAACCTTAGGCACTTTTTTGCTTGTGCTGTTTGGCTGCGGATCGGTTGCTGTCTCGGTATTATTCAATGCGCATCAGGGACTATTCCAAATTGCACTTATTTGGGGAATTGGCGTTACGCTGGCAATTTATCTTACCCGGCATTTGTCGTGTGCCCATCTGAATCCTGCGGTTACGTTGGCAATGGTTATTAGCAAGCGAATGCTTTTAAAAAAACTACCTGTATATTTTGCTGCCCAGTTTTTGGGCGCATTTCTGGCTGGACTGACTATTTACCTGCTATTTAGTTCATCCATTGAAGCTTTTGAAAGCGCTCACAGCATTGTTCGTGGTTCGGCTGAATCGGTGCAAACCGCTAAAATGTTTGGCGAATATTATGCTACGGCGGGTAGCGCAATTGTTTCGTTGCCGTTAGCGGTAGTTGCTGAAGCTTTTGGAACTTTTTTGCTGGTTCTCATGATTTTTGCATTGACAGAAGGTTGCAATGTCGGACGTCCGAGCGAAGCGCTTGCCCCTGTTTTTATTGGTCTCACAGTTACTTCTGTAATTTGCCTGATTGCTCCCTTAACACAAGCTGGTTTAAACCCAGCCCGCGATTTTAGTCCCCGGATGGTTGCATGGATTTTTGGCTGGGGCGATGCTGCTTTTCCTGATCAGGCAGGTGGATTTTTCCTCGCCTATATTTTTGGACCAGCACTCGGAGCTACAATAGCATCGCTCTTTTTCATTTATGCTTTTGAGCCTTCTATGAAGCAATCTGACGCTAAATGCAACTGTTCGTGCGATAATAGTTCAGATAGAGTGAACAAAACAGATAAACCATGAAAGCTACTAAACTGATACTCGTTGGCGGATTTTTGGGTGCCGGAAAAACAACCTTGCTTTGGGAAACGGCTAACCAATTGATGAAAGATGGAAAAAGGGTAGGACTTGTTACCAACGATCAGGCTCCTGAACTGGTTGATACAGCAATCTTTCGGCAAAACGACCTGAAAGTAGCCGAAGTAAGTGGAAGTTGCTTTTGTTGCAATTTCAACGGGTTGATTGCTGCGTTGCAACAGGTTCGCGACGAAGCAAATGCTGACGTGATTATTGCTGAGCCGGTTGGTAGTTGCACCGATTTATCGGCAACTATTTTACAACCGCTCAAAAAGAACATTCAGGCTGAACTGGTTGTCAGCCCTTTTTCGGTCATGGCAGATCCCTTCAGGTTAAACGATATTCTGAATGGTGGAAACGCAGGTTTGCATCCGAGTGCTGCATACATCTTTAAGAAGCAACTGGAAGAAAGCGACCTGATCCTGATCAGCAAAACCGATCTCCTGAAAGATGAAGAA
>JAEWME010000157.1 GCA_023393265.1 Bacteroidota bacterium
GCGATGTTGTAACTGTAGTAGCCCGTTTCTGTGGCCGACTGGTAGTAGTGCGGTGCGTACAATTTCATGTCGGCGTCGGAGAAGAAGGCAATTCCGGAGGTTTTCAGTAGTTCGGTCAAATAGTTGTCGAGCGATTTGTTGGTTGGGATGCTGTCGCATGGGCGGCCCCACTGCCAAAACGAAAACGAATATTCCATGATGGCCATCTCGTAAGCCTTTTCAATCGATCCCACATAGCCGAACTGTAGTCCGGCGCCTTTGGCATACCATCTCAGTTTTTCAATGGCTTTGTCTTCGTTTTTTAGTAGAAATTCCTGAAAGTCAAATATTTTCTTCCGACATTCCGGCGTTCCGATGGTATCGAGAAACGTGTAAATTCGGGTATCTTCCAGCGCGTTGTCAATGGGGGCGACATACGGAATGGCCACGTCAACATCTTCCGGATAGTAATATTTGTAGAAAAGCGTGGTTTGTCCGCCTTTGCTGATACCGGTGCTGATCCATTTGCCTTTGTATATTTTCCTGAAAAGCTGGTTTACAGCGTGCAAATCAGCCGCGGCCTGCTCGATGGTCAGGTATTTCCAGGGCATTGAATCAGGTATCGATTTTCCGAAGAAACGATACTCCACGCCCAGATTGTTTGCATCAAGAATCTGCTCCACTTCATTTTTCGATTTGTACATCTGGTAGCCATGCGTTTCCATCACTGTTGGTTTATCGAATCCACGGTGGCGCAACTGCACATACTGATAAAACGAACCTTTGTCCGGGTGTTGGTGGTCAATCGGCTGCCTGATCATCAGATCGTAGGTCAGGAACGGGTCGCCGGGTTTTGTTATGTCGGTGAATGATACGTCGGGCAGGTTAAAAAGTGCCTGTTCCAGAAGCTGTTTGTCGGTTTGTGCAAAGCCAGCGACTGACAAAAAAAACAGAAGGATGATCAGAAAGTTTTTCATATCGCAGATACAGTTGATTTTTCTGCAAAATAGCGAAACCCTATCGATTTTTCAATCCCTGTTTCTCACATAATGCAATTGCACGAGACCTTTTTCAAAGGCTTTACATTCAACCAGTTTTAACTTTTGCTCCTGAAATGGTTTTTCGAACAGGCGTATCCCTTCTCCCAATAAAACGGGAATGATGGAAATAGTCAACTCGTCGAACAAATCGTTTTCGAGGAAAAATGCGATGGTTTCGGCACCTCCGTCGCAGAAAATATTTTTGCCTTCCCTGTTCCGCAGATCATTTATTAAGCTAGCGAGGTCGCCCGTGTAAAACCTGATTTTTCCTGAATCGGGGCGGGGAGTGCGGGTATAAACGTACACGTCGCGGTCGCCATAAGTGAGTTCGGGCATCATCGACAAAATTTTGTCATACGTTTTTCGTCCCAGGATAACCGTGTCGACAGTTTCCATAAAAGCTGCATACCCGTAATCTTCGCCTTCTTTTTCAACCATCGAAAGAAAGTCAAGGTTGTCGTCGGGTTTGGCGATATACCCATCCAGACTGGTTGCAATGTACATGCAGATTTTTCGGTTCGGTCTCATTGTTTTTGTTTTGGATTGTTGATGTCAGGTATCAGAAAAAACTTATTTGTCGCTTTTAGCTATCGCTTGGTTTTAATCAGGGAAAGCGCTGATTCAACGTTTTCCACTGGCAATTGGCAGGTATTGTTTTGGCAGATGTAAATAAGTGTTTTCCCTTTTACCAGTCGGTTTTTCAGGAGTGGTAGGTTTTGTTCCGACTTGCCAGCGCAGAAAATTACATTGGGCAGATAAAAGCGCTGAATTTCTTTCAGCATGCCGGGCGCATTTTCACCAGCGATTGCTATCTCGAAATGTTCGTCGTGCAGGTCCATTAAAAGTTGCAACCAGTTACTGTATCCTGAAGGGTAATCGGCGCTTCTCCCTACAATTTTTCCGGCCATGTTTTCTGCAATCTCCAGGTAGTCCAAACGTTCCAGCAAATGGCCAAGTTTGAAGAGGTTTTTTCCCATCACCGAATTCGACGATGGAATCACATTGTCGTAAACTTCGGCAGTACGGCTAATCAAATCAGTTTGACCATTCGAAGTAAACCAAAATATCTGTTTTTCCTGATCAAAAAACTTTTCCATGCAAGCTGCTGTGAGCTGATCTGCCAGATCGAGCCAGCTTTTTTCTCCGGTTACTTCAAACAGGTTGGTAAAAGCTTCAATCACAAAAGCGTAATCTTCCAGGAATCCCGGTATTTTGGCGGTTTTGTTTTTATACGAATGCCAGACTTGTGAACCGGAAATCATTCTTTCCCGAAGAAAACTGGCGTTTGAGAGAGCCAGTTCCAGAAAATCGCTGTTACCAAATGCTTTGTAACAAGCCGTTAATCCCGAAACAGTCATTGCATTCCACGAAGCCAGGATTTTGTCGTCAAGCCCTGGCCTGACGCGCTCCGCCCGTTTATCGAGCAGAATTTCTTTCCACTTTTTTGTTTTTTCCTGAAGCTCCTTTTCCGTCAGGTTGTGTTTTTCTGCAAAATCAGCATCGGTTTCCGTGCGCATCAGGATGTATTGGTTGTACTCCCAAAAACCGGTTGAGTTGACATTGAAATAGCTACTGAATAAGGCAAAATCGTTGCCGGGAATTTGCCGCAGTTCTTCGGTCGTCCAGGTGTAAAATTTTCCTTCCTCGCCATCGCTGTCGGCATCTAGCGCCGAATAGAAGCCGTTCTCAAGCGAGCACATTTCTCTTTTCAGGAAAGAAATGGTTTCCGAAACAACCTGTTCGTAAAGCGGATTTGGTTCGTACTGAAAGGCTTCAGCGTACAATTCAAGTAACTGAGCATTGTCGTAAAGCATCTTCTCGAAGTGCGGGACTTTCCATGTTTTGTCGGTTGAGTAGCGGGCAAAACCTCCTCCAACCTGATCGTAAAGGCCGCCAAAAGCCATTTTTTTCAGTGTCAGTTTAACTTGCTCAACAACTGCTTTGTTCCCGAATCGTGCCCCGGCCTTCAGTAAAAATTGCCAGTTGTTGGGCAGCATAAATTTGGGCGCACCTTTTGTTCCGCCATCCTGTGTGTCGAAATCAGCCTGCCATTTGTTCAAAATCCGGGTGAAAAATTCAGGATGTATGTTTTGTTTTTCCTGTTCCTGAATCAGCGAGTTTTGATCAATTCCTTCCTGAAGAAGGTGTGCATATTCTTCTGTCTTTTGCGGGTTCTCCAGCGTAAACCGGTGAACAGCTAAAAGCGCTTCTTTCCATTCCTTTTTCCTGAAATAAGTTCCGCCCCAGATCGGGCGACCATCAGGCAGCGCGATACAATTGAGGGGCCAGCCGCCACGTCCGGTAATGAGTTGAACGGCTGTCATGTAAATGTGGTCTACGTCTGGTCGCTCTTCCCTGTCAACTTTGATGCAAATAAAATAGTCGTTCATTATTTGCGCCACATCCGGGTCTTCGAACGACTCGTGCTCCATGACATGGCACCAATGGCACGCCGAATAGCCGATGCTGATGAGCAAAAGTTTGTTTTCGGATTTTGCTTTTTCGAGTGTTTGCGGGTTCCAGGGCATCCAGTTCACCGGATTGTGGGCATGTTGCAGCAGATAGGGCGAACTTTCGTGAATTAACGCGTTGGTATGTTTGGCTTGTTTCATGTTTTCCTTCCAATGTTGCTTAGGAAAACAAGCTGACGGACAGAAAGTTTTTGGATAATACAGTCAACTAGCATAAGCTGATAATGTAGAATTGCCTGATTAATAATCGCAAAATATGCTTCGCGTTAAATCTGTTATTGTTTTTTGATTTATATCTCGATTTCACCTTTTAGGTAAGTCACGGCGTTTCCGGCAATTAAAACCCTGTCTCCGGATAAAGTACACCAAAGTTCGCCGCCACGGGCCGAAAGCTGTTTCGCCGTCAAATCATTTTTCCCCAATCGTTTTGCCCAAAATGGAATCATGGTTGTATGCGCTGATCCGGTTACCGGATCTTCATTTACGCCAACTGCAGGGGCAAAAAAGCGGCTGACAAAATCTACTTCATCGCCTGGAGCCGTTACCATGATGCCGCGGGCGTCGGTCGACAACAGAAGTTGGATGTCGGGTTGCAGGTTTCTGATTGTTGCTTCCGAATCAAAAAGCAGCA
>JAEWME010000179.1 GCA_023393265.1 Bacteroidota bacterium
CTTTCAGTCAGCGTGCCCCGCAGATAATTGCTCTCATATTTAATTCGCTCCAGCTCAGAAAGTTCGCTCCAATTTATTTGCTCATTCATTTTAGTAAGTTTTTATACGCCGGACAAGTAAGTATTTATACTTATAAAAGTACGCAGTAATACCTACTTTGTTCGTCGGAAATCAATATTATTTTCAAAATTTTAAATCATTTAACATTCAGGCATCTCAGTAAACGTCCAACTGGAATCGCTTTTGCTTCTTCAGTTGTTTGAGATATTCTTCCGCTTTTTCCGGAGTTAGACCGCCCTCGCGCTCAATAATGTGAACCAGTGTTTTCTGGACATCCTTCGCCATTTGCTTCATGTCACCACATAAATAAATATTTGCCCCCTGTTCCAGCCATTCGTATACCTCTTTTTGTTTTTCCGCCAGCCGGGTTTGCACATAAATTTTTTCAGCCTGATCGCGCGAGAATGCTACATCAATTCGTTCGAGGTAACCTTCTTTCAATAGTTTTTGCCATTCTACCTGATACAGAAAATCGGAATGGAATCGTCGTTCGCCAAAGAAGAGCCAGGTCTTCCCCTTCTGGTTGACGGCTTCGCGATGCTGTAAGAAAGCCCTGAAAGGCGCCACACCAGTTCCGGCACCAATGAGAATAACAGGAGTTTCCGGACTTTCAGGAAGCTTAAATGCCGGATTTTTCTCGATAAAAACCGAAATTTTGGAATCAATATCAATCCGATCGGCCAAATAAGTCGAGCAGGCTCCCTCTCGCTGACGATCCCGATGACGGTAGCGCACGGTTGCGACAGTTATGTGAACCTCTTCGCCAACAGCCTCCTGACTCGACGAGATAGAATA
The DNA here is from genome assembly GCA_023393265.1 of Bacteroidota bacterium. Classification (GTDB taxonomy): domain Bacteria; phylum Bacteroidota; class Bacteroidia; order Bacteroidales; family Prolixibacteraceae; genus Aquipluma. Next base: position 856 of record JAEWME010000179.1, read on the forward strand.
AAGGCGGTGAGGAAAACTTCTCAGGAGATTAGCAAAATCCTGGGCATCAAAAGTATGAGGAAATTCCTGAAGCAAATCGAGAATATCGTGTCCGTAGAGATACTGATCCAGCTTTTCATCATTTTGTAGAATATCCCAAAGTGCTGCGCTGCCAGTTTTTTCCTGATATTTCTGTATTACTTCCCTGTTCAGTACCGTAATCTCAAGGTAATTTGCCAACGCTTCCCCGAGTGAAAATGTTCCGTCTTTAATTGTAACCAAAGTATTCGGGTCGATGCCGGCCTGCAAAAGAATGGCTTCAACAAGCGTTGGTGGATTGTTCGCCAAGATTCCGACCGAATCACCCGGTTCGTATTTAATGCCGGAACCTTCAAGAGAAAGTTCCAAATGATACACTTCCTTATCGGAGCCGCGGCCAGTGATTTTCACTTTGTCGATAACAGTTGCCTGAAATGGATTTTTCCGAGAATATTCAACCGTCGTAACATCCGTATCCGGTGAAGTTTTTGCACTGATTCCAGGTTGTATTCCTGCGAAAGTTTCGGCAAAGCGGGTAATCCAGCTATCGGCATCATCTTCAAAATCAACGTCGAGCTTCAGGAGTGGCAATATTTGCTTTCCGCCCAGGCGTGCGAGCGCCTCGTCAATATCAGCACCGGTTTTGCAGTACTGTTTGTAGCTTTTATCGCCAAGCGCAACCACTGCAAAATTTGTTTCAGGCAGTTTGGGAGCTCGTTTGCCTGTTACAAACGAATAAAAATCTTCGGCCATTGCAGGTGGTTCACCTTCACCGTGCGTTGAAACAATTACAACCAGGTTCTTCTCCTGCTGCAAATGTCTGATTTTATAATCATCCATCCCAACCAGAATAGAACTAACTCCTGAAGGTTTTAAACGTAAAGCGAGCTTTTCGGCAATGGTCTTGCTTCGGCCGGTGTGTGTACCGTAAATGATCTTCAAAACCATAGAACTATCTGACGTTGAGGCAACATCTGCCGGAGCTGATGAATTATTGACAGAAAGCAAACCCTGAAAATACCCGTTCACCCAAAGTAGTTGCTCACGGGTTAGCCCTTCCGACAGTACTTTCAGCGCATTTGTTTGCTGCTCATTAAATAAATTAATTTGTAAACTCATATTCCTTGTGTTTTTTGGTTTTCTAAAAATTCCTGAATCAGGTTACGTAAACGAATCGACTCGTAAACGTTAGTCGCATTTGAGGCTACTGCCACGGTAATATCGCCATCCTTGTATATTGCAGGCGATACAAACTGGCAAAGTGCCGGATTGTCGTGAATATTGACCAGCACCCCGGCTTCCTTCCCGTCTGCCAGTATTTGCTGATCGAGCGCCGGATTGTTGGTGCATGAATAAAGCATCACAAAATTCCGAAGATCGCTCTTCTCATAGCTTTTTTGAATGCAGACAACTCCGGCATTCAACACTTCATCCGAAAAATGTTCTGCAATCACTTCTATCTCAGCATCAAATCGCTGTAGTATCCTGATTTTCTTTGCTGCACTGCTTCCACCCCCGATTATGAGTATTTTCTGTCCGGAGATGTCGAAGGATATGGGTAAAAAGTTTCTTTTCATGACGTTCAGATTTGATAATCAGCATCTGCAGACTTTTGGCGACCAAAATTGATTTTATTCCAGGTTCGCTCATGGAGATAATACAAAGCCATTTTGGTAAATACTTCAACTCCACCAATTGACAATGCCAGTGCTGGCTTTCCTGTAATTAAAAATGAAATCAGGATTGTATCAATCGTCCCAACTGTCCGCCACGAAATGGATTTTACCAGACTCCGATAAGATTTTTCACTCATAATTCTTAAATTTTTTGCATAAAAAAAGCCCTTCCGTTTCCAGAAGGGCTTGTATAATCACCTGATAAATTATTGACTAAACTAACACATCCTCCTGAAATGCTAAATGAAAACACATACACATGCACATATCCATCGGATTTGCCATGAAGCGTGAATTCATCTTTACAATTTCAGAAGTGTATTTGCGCATAAAAAAAGACTCTATTATCTGTTATTTTATCCTTTCTGCAAATGTAACCCCTAAATCGACATTTCAAAATATCAGCAAGTAAATTTTTGATATTTTTTCGAATTCGTAACCTTAGGGCGTATATTTGCCGCAAAATGACATTTCTGAAGATGCAAAAACCAAATGTTTTTTTCTTTAACCCAACCTGCGAACTGGCCGTAGCCAACGCATCGTTTAGTTATATGCCTCCGGCTTTACTCCGCAAAATGGAAATTGATTTATCTATTTTACCATTCATTTTCGCTTCTGATGACGATATTGTCATTTCCGCACATGCACCTTCACTATCGTTCAGAGACAAAATTAAAAGTTGCGGTTTGCCTGTACCCTCATTTCTCGCGCTGAAAGAACTTGTGAATTTTCCAGCGAATTCGTTTGGGAAGATCATTCCCTGGGGTTGGAGCCCTGCAGCCCATTTTCAGTTATCAGAAATTAAACAAAAATGCAGTGAAGAAATTACGTTTTGGGATTGGTCTGATCAATATAAATTACTGTACGAGAGAAAAGAAGCGCTGAAATTCCTCAAAAAACTACTGGCCGAGAATCAGGAAGACTGGCTCATTGATCCGGCACAAACCGGTGAAATCTGTGATTCGGTTGAGGAGGTTGAGTCGTTTATCTTCAGGCAAGGGAACTCGGTGATAAAAGCGCCGCTAAGTTCTTCAGGAAGGGGAATACAAATTATTCGCAAAGACCAGTTGAACAAGTCAAACAAACAATGGATTTCGGGAGTATTAAACCAGCAAAAATACCTAATTGCAGAGCCATTGCTCGAAAAAATTGCCGATCTGTCATTCCACTTCGAGTTTACCGATGACGGTAAAATTCTCTCGTACGGCCACTCTTTCTTCGAAACAAATTCCAATGGGCAATACCGCGGAAATTTTATTCGTCCGGATCTTAATTTACTTTTTCAGGAAAATGAAGTGGTAAAATTTATTGAGGCCAATATTGGCAGGACAGAAAATATACTCAAAGAAGATCTTTCCCAATCAGTTTATTCAAAATACTACAAAGGCTTTCTGGGAATTGACGCAATGATTTTCAGGCAGAATGGCAAGCTAAAAATGCAGCCTTGTATTGAGATAAATGCCCGAATGAATATGGGAATTTTAACAAGAAAACTCGAAAAATCAATTCACGCAACCGCGACAGGCAAATTCGCTATATTTTATGGTGACGAGGGTCTTTTTAAGTTATATGCAGAAACACAGTCGGCTAAATTCCCTGTAAAGATAGAAGAAGGAAAAGTTAAATCAGGATTTGTGGCACTGACAGAACCCGATGCCCGCAAAAATTTTGGGGCCTATATGCTCCTGGGCCGAGCAAGATAGCGATTAATTGTATCCAGCAAATACTTCAACCTGATCGGTTTGGTAATAAACTCATCACAACCGGCTTCCTGACACATGCGCTCTTCTCCTGATAAGATAAAAGCAGTTTGAACAACAATTATTATTTCAGGATTGCTTTTCTTTATGATCCTGGTCGCCTCTATTCCATCCATCTTGGGCATGTTAATATCCATAAGTATCAAATCGATACCTGGCTGATTTTTAACAATATCAACTGCTTCCAGACCGTTTTTTGCCCAAATCAGTTTCGACTTGGTCTTTCGTAGCGCTGCCTCAAAATAAATATTGCTGGTTTCATTGTCTTCCACAATTAAAACCGTCCTTCCTTCCCATAAATAATTACCATCGGTAAATTCCATTTTTCGTTGATTAAAGGTTTTTCCGTTCAATTTGCTTCTGAACCCGACTAATTACCCTGACAAGGTCACTTTCATTAAATGGCTTGGTCAAATAGTCATCCATTCCTGAAGTTACAAAAATCTCTTTGTCGTTTTTTAAAGTGTTGGCCGTCATTGCAACGATCGGTATTCTGAAATTAACGTTTTTTCCCCTTTCCAGTTCACGAATTCGCTTTGTCGCCTCAACCCCATCCATATCCGGCATGTGGATGTCCATAAAAATGACATCAGGAGTTTCGCTGGAGAACTTCTCAATTGCCATCTCACCACTCTCAACAGTTATCACCGAATGCCCGAGTTTTTCCAAGTTTAAGATAGCAACTTTTTGATTAATAATGTTATCCTCAGCCAATAAAATTTTCAATTTACTGCCAGATTCTATATCTGTTGTCAATATATACGCCTCATCGTGCAAAAGGTCAGCGGGCGAAACACCAAATTCGGCATCGAAATGGAAATTTGAACCGTTACCCTCTTCGCTTATGATTCCGATTTTCCCGTGCATTAACTCAACCAGGTTTTTGGAAATAACGAGACCAAGGCCAGTCCCGCCAAATTTCCGTGTGATCGATGTTTCTGCCTGAGTAAATGAATGGAACAATTTGGCCTGATTTTCTTTACTGATTCCTATCCCTGAGTCTTTAACCTCAAAATTCAAATGGACACAACAATCACTTTGATTGATGAGATTCACAGCAACATGCACAAACCCATCAGAGGTAAATTTGATGGCGTTGTTGCACAAATTAATAAGCACCTGTTTTAAACGAAGCGGATCTCCGACAAGCAACGGAGGAACGTTGGCTGCCACTTCAAACGAAAAATTCAGGTTTTTTTGCTGCGCTTTATACTTCAGTATCTTAACTACTTCAGTAAGCTCGTCGTGTAAATTAAACCGAATCTTTTCAAAGGTGATTTGCCCTGCTTCAATCTTCGAAAAATCGAGTACATCATTTATTATCATCAGCAGGTTCTCACCTGAAATTCCAATAATATCGAGATACTCGCGCTGTTCGGCATTTAAATTGGTACCTTTCAGAATATCTATCATTCCGATGATTCCATTCATCGGTGTGCGAATCTCGTGCGATACATTGGCCAAAAAAGTTGCTTTAGCTTTTGCCGCAGCCAGCGCCATGTCTTTCGATTTTATAAGTTCTTCCTGTGTGTTTTTTAAAGTGAGGTGAAGATCGACACGGGCCAGAAGTTCTTCTTTACTGAATGGTTTGGGAATATAATCCACTGCCCCTGATTGAAATCCGCGGGTGATGCTGTCATTTTCCTTCTTTGCAGTTAAAAGGATGACAGGTATATCCTTTGTCTGCGGATTTGCCTTCAGGCTTGCACATACCTCAAACCCGTCAACATCAGGCAAGATGATGTCTAGGAGAATCAGATCAAACTTATGTGCTTTTGTTTTTGCTAAAGCCGATTTCCCATTTACGGCGGTGGCAATCAAATATCCTTTTTCTGAAAGTATTTCTTTAATCAGATCAAGATTCAATTGCACATCGTCGACAATCAAAATTCGCGAACTCGAAAAGCCATCAGTCATTTCACTTAGAATGAATTATTTAACCAATTAATTAGTTCTTCCGGGTTTCCTATTTTCTGTGCTGCATCCAGATTAATTGCTTCTTTTGGCATACCAAAGATAACAGAAGATTTCTCATCCTGTGCAAAAGTCATTGCTCCCGTGTGTTTTAATTCCAGCAAACCTTTAGCACCATCGGCTCCCATTCCTGTTAAAAGGATAGCTGCAATCTCAGTTCCAGGGAAATGACTTGCCGACCGAAACAACACATCAACCGATGGTCGGTGCCGGTTTACCAATGCACCCATTTCCAATTCACATTTATAGTTTCCACCTTCTCGTTTTAGCAACAGATGATTGAATCCGTTCGCAACGTAAACACATCCATCTCTTACGACATCATCACTTTCAGCTTCTTTCACCAAAACTTCACTCTCTGCATTCAGTCGCCGGGCGAAAGCTGATGTAAATTCGCCGGGCATGTGCTGCACGATTAAAATACCAGGAAGATCAGCCCTTATGTTTTTCAATATTTTCGATATTACTTCGGTTCCACCAGTGGAAGCACCTAACAATATAACTTTTCGGGAAGCTGGCTTGTTTTCAAAATTACTAAGGCTCTGATCTGACGTTATAATTTGCTTATTATCCATACGTCTCCTCAAGCCAGTGATTTTTCCTCCTGATAAAGCAGTCGCTTTTACCGCATCTATAATCCGGATGCGATATTCTCTAAACTGGCTATGGTTTAATATCTTAGGCTTGGTAATAATTTCCCTGGCTCCAAGTTTTAAGGCCCTGATTCCCAAATCAGATCCATTTCCGGCCAGCGATGATATTACAATAACTGGTAACGGATGTTGCTTCATCAATTTGCTCAAAAAAGTGAGTCCGTTCATCCGGGGCATTTCAATGTCAAGTGTTATGACATCCGGTAACTCATCGGCAATTTTTGCAACCGCCTCATAAGGGTCGGATGCGCCGCCAATCACCTGAATTTGAGGATCCTGACTTAAAATATCAGAAATCATGTTCCTGACAGAAGCTGAATCGTCTATAATCAAAACTTTTATTTTCTGCATTGTTAATCATCGGTTTAGATTCTTAACAAGATACTGCTGTAAAACTTCGCCATTGGTTGTATTAAAGTAGATTCGCCGACCACTGGTTCCGCCAGTGCTTGAGCTAACCACTGGAATCCCTAATTCTTCGACAAGCCTAAAAGCCAATTCCACATTTCGCTGGCCAACATGAAACAACGACTGCTGCTCGCTTAAAACCTCAGCTCCTCCAAAAATTTTACATACGATATCCTCTTTCCTCGACCCAAAATCACGCATTTTCTGAAACAATTGAGTGATTGCAATATTTCCGTAACGCGGGGATTCAAGTCCTTCACCGTTCCAATAAGGCAACATATAATGATTCATTCCTCCGACTTTTCGCTTTTCATCCCAAAAACAAACGGCCACGCAAGAACCTAATAATGTTACAATTACCTGTTGTTCCCCGCCTATGCAAATTCCGGAGGGATATAAAAAATATGTCAATGGCCTCTCTCTTACCATCAAAACAGTGAATCGGGATCAACAATAAAATCTTCCAGATCATCGAAATCAGCTATTTGCTGCTCCGGAAATATCACCGTTACATTTGTTCCTCCATGGACATTGCCTGAAATCTCAACCTTGCCATCCATCATTTCAGTGAATGCCAATACAATCGACAAACCAAGACCATGCCCTGTATTGATCGAATTTATCTTCTCATCAAGTTGTTTAAAACGATCGAAAATCACTTTCCGATCCGACGGTTCGATGCCTTTTCCCCGATCAGAAACGACGAATTTAAAGCTTCTACCATGATATTCGATCATCAAATCAACAAATGAATCTTCAGGACTAAATTTTATGGCATTGTTTATGATGTTCCCAAGGATCATCATCAGCTTTCCGTAGTCGGTAATCATTTCCACGCCCGACCAATATTCATCATCAGGAATAAACCGGACTGAAAATGTAAGTCTACGCTTTGTGAGCAAATATCCAAACATCTTTTCAAGATCGGAAACAGCAGATAAGAGTTTGACTTTCGAATAATTGAGACGTTCTATTCCAGCTTCAATTGAAGCGACGGCAAAAATGTTTCGCAACTGAAAATCGAGATGCGAAGCTTCTTCGTAAATCAAATCAGCCATGCGCTTCGCCAGCGTAATTTCTCCGTCTTTTAGCTTTTTTATGTTCCCGGCCAGCGCCATAATTCCGGTAAACGGGTTCACAATTTCGTTTGTGATATTGCTAATGAAATGACTCTTCAGTTGTTCAGAATCTCTCAATTTTCTGTTTAACTCAAACAAATTATTATTTAATGCCAGATTTTCTTTCCGAAGTTGGTTAAGTTCATTCTGCAGTTGTTCTATTTCTGATTCTGATTTCATAAGCTCATTTTTATATTTTCACATAAACGCTTGGAGCTACCGGCCTGATTGGCAAATCGAGGTTTACCAGCGATTCCGAATGCCCAATGAATAGATAACCGCCAGGCTTCAAACAACGAACGACCTCACGAAGTACGGTTAATTGAACCTGAGGACTAAAATATATCAACGTATTGCGCAAAAAGATAACATCAAACTCGGATTGAAACATTCCAAGCGATTCCATCAGGTTTAGCCTTCCCACCCTTACTTTTTCCCGAAGTTCCTGAACAATCCTCACTTTTTGGTCTTTGGGATTTTTACTTTTTAGCAGGTAACGGCGCTTCAAATCGATGGAAATACCTGTAACCTGACATAATGGATAAACAGCATTACGAGCAATCTTTAACATCCGTTCAGATATGTCTGTAGCCAGCACATGGTAGCTAAATTCGGCATTATGCCGGCGCTTGAATTCTTCGATTGTCATGCAAATGGAATAAGCCTCCTGACCGCTTGAGCAACCGGCACTCCAAATATTCAGTTTACTAACCTCATTCCTTCGATCTCTGATTTCGGGAAGAACACGATCGGTGAGAAATTCGAAATGTTCGAATTCCCTGAAAAACTCTGTTTTATTGGTCGAAATATAATCGGAGATGACGTGAAGCTCTTCTTTTTTTTTCTTCTCATCAGCAAAAAGGATGGCATATTCATCAAATGAATCTATCTGTAATTCAGCAAGGCGCCGCTGCATTCTCGACTGAAACATGATTTTCTTTTCAGGCGACATTTTAATGCCATACGTGTCGGTGATAAGTTTTCCCAACACGCCAAAAAGATTGTCCGATATCTGCACAAATTCTGTCTTCACCTGAAAATCTGTTTTCTCAACTAAAAGCGTTCAAAATCATCATCGGTCACATCAGGCTGATCAAGATCAATCAATATGCCACGCCGAACACCTGCGGGTGTTTCAACATTGGATTCAGTACTGACTTTTCCTTTTCTTTCCTGATTTTTCGTCAGGCTAACGTCGCCGGTATTGAAAAAAGAAATAATATCCATTAGTTTTTCCGACTGCGCTGAAAGCTCAACTGCGTTGGTCGACAGCTCTTCGGATGTGGCGGCATTTTGCTGTGTTACACCATTCAATTCCTGAATGGCAACATTGATTTGATCTGCGCCCGCACTTTGTTCCAGACTAGCAGCAGAAATTTCCTGAACCAATTGAGAAGTTTTCTGAATATCGGGAACAATCTTCCTCATCAGTTTCCCTGCTTCCTCGGCATTCTTTACACTCGTTTTCAACAACTGGTCAATTTCCATCGCGGCTAGTTTACTTCGCTCGGCAAGTTTTCCGACTTCTGCAGCAACCACACCAAAACCCCGGCCATGCTCGCCGGCACGCGCAGCCTCAACTGCTGCATTCAGCGCGAGAATATTCGTTTGAAAAGCGATATCGCCAATGATCGATGTTTTATTGGCAATCTCACGCATGGCATCTACAGTTTTTAAAACCTGCTCACTACCAACATACATATCCGACTCCGCTTTCATCACCAATTGCTCTGTCTGACGGGCATTTTCCCTGTTTTGCTGAATGTTGGCTGCCATCTCTTCAATGGCTGCTGAAACTTCTTCTGCCGAAGAAGCCTGTTCTGATGCTCCCTGCGAAACCAAGTGCGAAGTTGAACTTAACTCGTGGCTGGCTCCCGACAAATTCTGCGCCGTTGAAGCAACATGTGAAATAATATCGCGGATTTTCGAGCTCATCTCGTGAAGGTTTGAGGCCAATACTCCAATTTCGTCCTTGCGTTCAATGTTTAAATCAGCGGTTAGGTCACCCCCTGCAATTCGCTGCGCAAAATAAATTCCGCCCATCAGGGGCTGTGTTATCAGTCGGGAGACATAAACTGCTGTAAAAATAGAGAAGCTCATGGTGAGTAAAACAATGATCAATTGAATGATGACCGATAAGTTGACCGAAGAACCAAAATCGGTAGCAACCTTGTCTGTGTAGGAAATAGCAGAGATACGCAGGTTATCAGCATTTTGCTTTAATTTTCCGGAGATAGCGGCGTCTTTTTTTCTCAAATCCTGAAGGGCAGCATTCTTCATTACAAGCTCCGATTGTAAAGCCAACACGTTGACAGGTTTTGTTTGCTGCAATTTCGCCTTTTTTCCAACAATTTTAGGAAGTGTGGCATTTTCTGTGGCTTTTTTGATTTTGGTTTGTAAATAATTAATATCCTGAACTGTCTTAAAAGCCATGATCACAATTTGCTCATATTGAGGTATTAATATCCTGACCTCACTAAGGTTTTGCTCCAGCGTTGACAAGTTTTTGGTCCCTTCCAGCAGCATTTCTGCTTCAACTGAAGTACGTTTCAAAGAATCGAGTTCGAGCCTTGCCAACCTGAAATATTCTGTTTTGCCGGTAAGGTAATATCCTTCCATGTTAAAAGCGATTCGTTGCGTTTCGTTGCTCAAGCGGGATGAAAGCTCCAACTGAGGCAAAAACTCGCGGGAGAATGAGTTGATGCTCTTCTTAAAGTAAAGCAAATAAGCCACCGAAGAAACTGAAATAAGCAATCCAAAAACAATAAGGACTGCAAAAGCACTTAACAATTTGGTTCGAATTTTCAGGTCAACAAATCTCATAATCTGATATTTATATGATTTATTTCATCATTTTAAACGACATACCGCTTCCCGGGCAAAAACTTTTACAATGTCAAGCAGCGCAACTGCTTTTCCATCAACATCGATCATTCCTGCTACATATTCAGGATTATAACTTTCTGCCATTTCCGGAGAAAGAGCCACCAAACCATTTGATTTAAAAACTTTTCCGACAGAATCGACCACCAGACCCGCACCACAAAGATGCCCTTCAAGTTCAAACGACAGAAATATCATACATGGCTTCGAATTCCTTTCCGTATCGCCCATACCAAATTTTGATCTACCGTCGAAAACTGGTAAAACTTCTCCTTCCAAACTAACAATTCCTTCAACAAAATGCGGCATATCAGGCACTTTGGTCACCGGCAAAAGTCCGGCAATGCGCGATACATTTGCTGCATTTACGGCCAGCAACTCTGCACCAAGCCTAAAAGTGAAAAAACTGTCGGTTCCCTGAACTATCCCGGTGTTCATGCCTGCATATATTTTTCGATTATTTTGTTTGTGTCAACCACCAGCGCCAAATCTCCCGTTCCCAAAATACTGGCTCCCGAAAATACCTCCATCTCCTTTATCAGACTTCCCAATGGCTTTACAACAGCCTGATATTCCCGTACCACGTCATCGACAACAAGCCCGAAAGTTTGATTTTCATGTACAACTGCCACTACAAACTGCTCAGCCGACAATGAAATTTCAGGAATAAATGCGGTATGGAGATTTACAAAAGGCATTTGTATTTCGTCAATTGTCAGTTCCTTTCCTGAATGTACCACGTCTTGCGAATCAAACGAAACAATCTTACGAACCGACGAGGAAGGAATCACATAAAACCCGTCTCCGACAGAAGTGAGCAAGCCATCGATAATAGACAACGAAAGCGGTAATTTTATCGTGAACCGGGTAAACCGGTCTTTTTCGCTGTTAATCTCGATAGTGCCCCGCATTTCCTGAATCCGTTTTCTGACTACATCCAGCCCGACACCTCTGCCCGACACATCGGTAACCACTTCCGAAGTGGAAAAGCCGGGCTCAAAAAGGAGGTTATAAATTTCAGAATCAGTCATCGGCTCATTTTCGCCGACGACTCCCCTTTCAATAGCTTTTTTCTGAACCCTTTTATCATCAATACCCGCCCCGTCGTCTTCCACGTTAATCTGCACGTGGCTGCCAATTGTAAAAGCCCTGACGGCAATGGTTCCTGTCAATTTCTTATTTTTTCGTTGTCGTTCACTTCGGCTCTCAATTCCATGATCCATCGAATTGCGGATGATGTGCAAAAGTGGTTCGAGCAGTTTTTCGATGATGCTTTTATCCAGTTCTGTTTCCATCCCTTCGGTAACCAAAACAACCTCTTTATCGAGCGACCTCGACAAATCGTGAATTAGCCTTTCCAAACGCAACACAATGCTATTTAATGGAATAAGACTCATATCAAAAGCATTCTCGCGCAATTGTCTGCCAATCTTCCCGAAAGTTTCAGCGAGGCTTTCCATCTCCGGACTTTTTGATTTAGCCGCAAATTCTTCCAAACGCGATTGCGCTATGATCAACTCACTGATCAGGTTCATATACCGGTCGATCTTATGCGAATCAACTTTTATCGAGTCTACTTTTGCCGGAGCGGCAACTCCCTTTTCCGCAGTATTCTGGTCTCCAAATTCAGCCACATTTGCTTTCGAACCATCCGGTAAATCAGAAAATACTTCTTTTTTGTCAGCCGATTGAGTTTCTTGTTTTTCGGGATTCCATATCTCGCTGTTTTCCCAGGCATTGAGAAATCCGGCAAGTAAGGATTCGTTGGCCAGCACATTGCCCGAGCTCACTTTTTCGATGCTGATCTCGGCACTACCTGTCACGAAAATAAATACATCATTCAATGTATCAATACTTTCTTCAGTCGAGATAAACAAATACCACGATATGTAGCACTTCTCCGGATCAATATTTTCTAATTCAGAAAGTCGTTCAAATGAAACCTGTATATTACACTCACCAAGCGCATTAAGCTCGTCTATCAGGTAGAGTGGATTGGTACCGTTTTGTAAGAGATTTTCGTCAGGAATGAACGAAATAAAATAGGTTGATTCGTTTTGTCGCAATAAAGTCGCTGATTTTTTTTCTCCTGAAGTTGCTTCATTCGTACCACCTCCCGCCTCAATTAATCTCGACAGGTGCAAACGGGCTTCGGCTTTTACCTGCTCGGCAAACCGCAGATCATCGGTCTTCGGTTTTAATGCCATCAGGTGGCTAAACCCGTCAATTGCTTTAAGGGTGAAACCAATTACCTCCGGATCAATAAGGCATTTTCCGCTCCTGAAAAGATCGTAAAGCGATTCCATGTCGTGCATGACCTCGCTCAGCAAATTAAAGCCAAACATTCCTCCGCTGCCTTTCATAGAGTGCATCAGGCGAAAAATTTCTCCGATCACCTGCTCATTGTCAGGTTCGCGCTCCAGAATCAGCAGGCCCGATTCCAGTTTTTCTACATAATCGTTTACTTCTTCTCTAAATTTTCCGATAAACGAATTCACTGGCGGATTACTTTACGCAGGGTTTGTAAAAGTTTTTCGGTATTAAAAGGTTTCATCAGCCATCCGGTTGCACCCGACATTTTCGCTTCCTTAACCAGATCAATCTGGTTTTCAGTGGTCAACACCAGGATGGGCATAAATTTGTATGTATCAATTTGCCTGACTTTTGCGATTAACTCCATCCCGTTCATGTTCGGCATGTGAAAATCAGTCAAGAGCAAATCAATTTGTCTCCCGTCAAAATAATTCAGGGCCTCGGTTCCATCACTCGCCACAGTCACCTGGTAACCTGCATCTTTCAGCGAAAACGCCAAAACCTCCCTGATGCTTTCCGAGTCATCAACAACTAAAATCTGCTTATTCATAGATATTTATAAATAATTCTTCGCTCAATCCAACATTTTCTATTAGTTCTTTCAGGTCGGTGGAAATATCCCAGTCGAAACGGTATTTCACGCGCTGTTTTTCAAGTTGAGAGGCAAATGCAACAATCAGTTGAATACATGAGACATCGATATCATCAACGTCCACAAATTCAACATTCAGTTGTTTTCCGGAAATGACTGCCACATCCAGAAATTCTTTCTTCAGTTGCCTGGCATTTTCAACAACCAGATTCCCCGAAATTTTTATTCCCGACAGCAAACCGGATTCATCTCTTTTATGCTGAATTTTCAGACCATCCATATCGTTTTGACTTGAGCAAATAAAGATAATTGAATTTCCAAATATTATTAAAGGAGCCTGAATTATTCAGGATAAGCAAGCTTTATTCTTGTTTTTTAGAATGTTTTAAGAATTTTTAAAACACAATTTTCCTGAATTGAAATTATTTTTGTTCCGGAATTAAAATCATAAAGTAATGAAACGATTTTTTCTTGCAGCAATTTTGGGGGCAGGCATCGTTGGAATAGCTCTTGCCCAGGTAAAAGACAACAAAAAAAATGCTCCGAAAGAAGACATCAAAGTCAACAAAAAATACGACGAGCATGGCAACCTGATTCAATACGACTCGACCTACACCTATAATTGGTCGGGTGACACCACCATGTTTAACCAGATGTTGCCGGAAGAAATGAAAAAGCTGTTCAAAGAGCATTTTAATTTCTTCAACGACAGCTCGATGACGGACGATTCATCCTTCGGTAATTTTGATCAAATGTTCTCCGATCATTTCGGAATGATGACCGACTCAGTTGTCGCCAAAAGATTCGGGCAGAACCATTTCCATTCCTTTAATTTTGGCAATGACTCAACAGAAAACGATTTTCCCGACATTTTCGACAACTTCTTTGGGTTTACCCAACCCGACAAAAACGACAGCATTTTAGCGAAAAATAATAAAGCACCTCACACCATTAACCCGCAATCAATGAACGACATCATGCAAATGATGCAACAGCAAATGCAACAGATGGAGGAAATGCAGCGGCAATTTTTCGAAGAGCATAAACCATCCAAAAACCAGGAAAATTCTAAGGAGTTTTAAAGAGTTACATTGTTAATATTTCCTAATCAAGACATTATCAGGAATATCCAAAATAAAAAGCACTACTTTTACAGAACTTTTCAATGGATGATCGCGTTTTGATTGAACGATGAAAAAACTGTTTTCCATATTACTTGCTTCGCTGATGTTGCTTTCAGGACTTCAGCTAACGCTTTCGAAACACTATTGTGGCGGAGAATTGGCCGATGCAAAAGTTTCTGTTTTCGGAGGAGAAGCTTCTTGCGGAATGGAAAACCTGACAGGAGACTGCAATCAATCGAATAGCAAAGTCAGCTCAAATTGCTGTAAAAACCAGACAACTATCTACCAGATTGACAACAATTTCAATCAGTCTGTTGCCGATCTAAAAATTGCTACACCTTCGGTATTACAGCTATTCATTGTTCCTGAAACAAGCAAACTTGCTGAATTTATTGCACACAATAATTTTAACACCGATGTCAGTCCACCGGCAAACAAGCTGGTTAGCGATGTAAGTCTTCCCGAGATTGGTGTGTTCCGGATTTGATGTTTTTATTTCCTTTTAGTCTTTAGTTCAGCCACTAAGACTCAAAGGCTCGAAGTATCACAAAGAACTAACTTGGTGTTGCTTTGTGTTTTAGTGCCTTTGTGGCAAATAAATTCAATTTTAAAAACATCAAATTCAAAACAAAATGAAAACATTCGTAAAAATCACCATCATAGCCGTTCTGGCATTCGTATTCACTTCAAATAACAGCGCTTTTGCTGCCAATCCAAAAACCGAAACCCTTAAAGTTTCAGGCAACTGCGACATGTGTAAAGCAAGCATCGAAAAAGCTGCAAAAATAGAAGGCGTGTCCAAAGCTGAGTGGAGTAAAAAAGCCAAAACTCTGACGACCACTTTCGATCCATCAAAAACCAGCATCGATGCCATCGCTAAAAAGATTGCTGCCGTTGGATACGATAACGAAAAGGTCAAAGCAACCGATTTAGCTTACGACAAACTACCAAGTTGCTGCAAATACCGGTAATCTGAAGAAATTATTTGAAGATTGGGAAATTTGAAGATTTGAAAATTACAAATCTTCAAATTCCCATCTATTGACATTTTCAAATTTTCAAATCATTTCATTTTCAAATTACCACCATGTTTAACCGACTTGTCAAATATTTTCTCGACAACCGGCTTGTAGCGTTCATCATCTTATTTTCGTTTATCGGTTATGGTTTGGTTACCATGCCATTCAACTGGAACACAGGATTTCTGCCGCGCGACCCGGTTCCTGTCGATGCCATTCCCGACATAGGCGAAAACCAGCAGATTGTGGCTACTGAATGGATGGGCCGTTCGCCCAAGGATATTCAGGATCAGGTGAGTTACCCACTTACCACAGCTCTGCTTGGTATTCCAGGGGTGCAAACCATCCGCAGCACGTCGATGTTCGGGATGTCGTTCATCTACATTATTTTCAAGGACGATGTCGATTTCTACTGGAGTCGTTCGCGCATCCTCGAAAAGCTTAACTCATTGCCTGCCGGGACTTTACCCGAAGGTGTTCAGCCCATGCTTGGGCCCGATGCCACTGCACTTGGTCAGATTTTTTGGTACACGCTCGAAGGGCGCAATCCGGCCACCGGCGAGCCTTCCGGAGGCTGGGACCCGCAGGAATTACGAACCATACAGGATTTCTACGTCAAATACAGTTTGTCGGCTGCCGAAGGGGTTTCCGAAGTGGCGTCCGTAGGCGGATTTGTCAAAGAATACCAGGTTGACCTGAATCCCGAAGCACTGAAAGCATTCGGCGTTTCCGTGATGGATGTGATGAATGCTGTCAGTAAAAGCAATCTTGATATTGGCGCAGAAACCATAGAACTGAACCGCGTGGAATACATCATCCGCGGATTAGGCTATGTGAAAAATCTCGAAGACCTGGAAACTTCGGTGATTGCGGTTCGGAACAATGTGCCCGTACGCATAAAAGATGTAGCTGTCGTTTCGTTTGGTCCGGCGACCCGTCGAGGCGGGCTCGATAAAGCCGGCTCCGAAGCTGTTGGCGCAGTGGTAGTTGCCCGGTACGGTTCCAATCCGATGGAGGTAATCAACAATGTGAAAGCCAAAATTGCTGAAATTGAGGCCGGATTGCCACAAAAAACATTGGCCGATGGCTCCATTTCTAAAGTCACAATCGTGCCGTTTTATGACCGTACAGGACTCATTAAAGAGACAATAGGAACACTCGAATCGGCGCTTTCGCACGAAATTCTAATCAGCATCATCGTGATTATTGTGCTGGTAATGAATATGCGCGCCTCCATCATTGTGGCCGGATTACTGCCCATTGGCGTACTGATGACCTTTATCCTGATGCGCTTTTTCGGTGTCGAAGCCAATATTGTCGCCCTTTCGGGTATTGCCATTGCCATTGGCGTGATGGTCGATATTGGGATTGTGGATGTGGAGAACATTCTACGGCACCTCGAAATGCCCGAAAACAAAGGCGCCCGGGGCAAAAAGTTGCTTTCGGTGATTTACACGGCTACCACCGAAGTGCGCGATGCCGTGGTAACATCCATTGCCACTACCATCGTTAGTTTTCTGCCGGTTTTTGCCATGGAAGCCGCAGAAGGAAAGCTGTTCCATCCGCTGGCGTTCACCAAAACATTCGCGCTGATTTCAGCCTTTTTGCTTGGAATCATTGTGTTGCCGACCCTCGCTTATCTATTGTTTTCCATTCGGTTCGACACCGGTAAAATCCGGAAAGTCTGGAATGGAATTTTGATTGGCGCCGGAATCTTTTTTGTTATAGTCTGGCAGGTTTGGCCTGCACTGGCGTTGTCAGCAATCGGCATTAACAATTTGCTCGATTACCGCTGGCCGAAGCATCGAAAAGAGTATCCGAACTACATCAACATCGGAATCGCCGTTCTCGTCGCTGTTTTCTATCTTGCTGAAGAATGGCTTCCGCTGGGCGCACACAACAGCTTAATAGTTAATTTCTTATTTGTTGCCGGAATTGTTGCCGTCATTTTATTGGCACTACTTTCAATGGTTCATTTTTACGAATCAATCATGCGCTGGTGCCTCGAAAACAAATGGAAATTCCTGCTGCTTCCGGCCTTTACTTTGCTCTTCGGATTGCTCGTCTGGCAGGGAACCGAGCGTATTTTTGGATTTGCTGCCAATGGCTTTGAAAAGCTGGGCTGGAGCAGTTTCAGGCAAACCGCGCTCTGGCAAAAATCGGCCAAAGCATTTCCCGGAACCGGCAAAGAATTTATGCCTTCGCTTAACGAAGGTTCGTTTCTGCTGATGCCCACCAGCATGCCGCATTCGAGCATTGAAATGAACCTCGATTACATCGAAACGCTCGACAAGCGGCTGTCGGCCATTCCCGAGGTGGAAGTGGCGGTGGGCAAATGGGGACGCGTCAATTCGGCGCTCGACCCGGCTCCGGTGCAAATGTTCGAGAACACCATCAATTACCGGCCCGAATACATTCTGGATGAGAACGGTCACCGCATGCAGTTTGAAACCGACCGCGACGGCAGTTTCATCCTGAAAAACGGCGGAAAATACAATCCGGAGAAAGAATCGTTCAGGATAATTCCTGCGGATAGCCTAATTCCAACCACAAACGGCGATTATTTCCGGCAGTGGCGGCCGCACATCAAAAAGCCGAACGACATCTGGAATGAAATCGTGAAAGTAACCAACATTCCCGGACTGACTTCGGCCCCTAAATTGCAGCCGATTGAAACTCGTTTGGTAATGCTCTCGACCGGGATGCGCGCCCCGATGGGACTAAAAGTTTACGGCCCCGACCTGGAAAGCATCGAGAAGGCCGGATTGCAGTTTGAGCAGGCGCTGAAAGATGTTCCGTCGGTAAAAGCCACATCGGTGTTTTACGACCGTGCCGTTGGAGCGCCGTACCTCGAAATTAAACTAAACCGTGAAGCGATGGCCCGTTACGGCATGAGCGTGAGCGATGTACAGGAAATTTTGCAGGTGGCTGTTGGCGGAATGGCGTTGAGTAATTCGGTGGAAGGACGTGAGCGTTTTCCGATTCGGGTGCGCTATGCCCGCGAGTTGCGCGACAATCCCGAAGACCTCAAACGCATCCTGATTCCGGCTATGAACGGCGTACAAATTCCGTTGAGCGAAATTGCCGATATCGACTATACACGCGGAGCACAGATGATTCGCAGCGAAAATACTTTCCTTGTTGGCTATGTAATTTTCGATAAAAAGGAAGGCAAAGCTGAAGTCGATGTGGTGGACGAGGCCAACAAAATCCTGAAAGAAAAAATGGATTCAGGCCAACTGACGCTACCTAATGGCGTTACCTACAAATTCGCCGGAAACTACGAACACGAAATGCGCGCCACCAAACGGCTGGCTATTGTGGTTCCATTGAGTTTGCTGGTGATTTTGCTGCTGCTGTACTTCCAGTTCCGCACCGTAACGGCCTCGCTCATCCATTTTTCGGGCGTTTTTGTGGCATTTGCAGGCGGATTTATCATGTTATGGCTCTACGGTCAGGATAGGTTCATGAACTTCGCTATTGCCGGAATAAACCTGCGCGATATGTTCCAGATGCACCCGATTAACCTGAGTGTCGCGGTCTGGGTCGGTTTTATTGCCCTCTTCGGAATTGCCACCAACGACGGCGTCATCATGGGGACCTATATTCACCAGACGTTCGAGCAACGCCATCCCGGGACGGTTCACGATGTACGTGAGGCCGTAATTGCTGCGGGATTGAAGCGCGTTAGACCCGCGATGATGACTACAGCGGTGGCTGTTATCGCCTTGCTGCCGGTACTCACCTCCACTGGAAAAGGCGCCGATATCATGGTGCCGATGGCCATTCCAACTTTTGGGGGGATGATTATCCAGGTGATGACGATTTTCGTGGTGCCGATGTTCCAGTCGATGTGGCGGGAATGGGCGGTCAGCCACCAGAAA
>JAEWME010000202.1 GCA_023393265.1 Bacteroidota bacterium
TTCAGCATACTGCTCAGCAGAACCAAAAAACCAGTATTTTTTGTTTTTCTTTTTGCCATGCTTTTTCTTGTCGTGGCATCAATCGGCTCTCATATTGTAAAAACAGGCAACCTGCAATCAATGGACATGATGATTTTGCTCATTGCCTTGCTCTTGTCGTCTTACCTGCTGTTTTATCTTCGAAAACTCATTCGTCCGTAATTGGCTCCTGAAGATTTGCTTATCGTTTTTTTCGGTTTACCTAAAGAAATCTGCCATTCATCGATAAGGTTCAGGTGACGGATATTGCTTTTTATAGTTTTGAATCACGAAACAAAACTAAAGTTCACGTCATGTACATACTTCGCGCTGCCGGAATTTTCTTTGTATTGGGTCTGTTGGTCTCCAAATTGTTTGCCGGAACCCCCGTCAGGGAAACCCAAAACTGGGATGACAATGATACCCGGACTTATACCATACAGCCATTTACAAAAATTTACCTTGAAGGAACCTTTAAGGTAATTTTGGAACAAGGTGCCCAGCCCGGCCTCCGGATTAAAACCGATGAGGATAATTTCAAGTACATCAATGTCGAGTCGAACGCTCAGTCGCTTAGTTTGAAGATTACAAAAAAACATTTCGATTTCGAAAGCCTGACACTTTACATCACATTTAAAGAACTGGAAGAGTTAAAAATTGAAGGAGGCATCAGCCTTGAAACAAAAGGCTATGTCGATCTGAAGGATTTTTACCTGAATGTTCAGGGCGGGGCCGACATCGAGATGAATATGAAGGCCGAAAATATTTCAGTTATTGGCGAAGGCGGTGTGAAGATAGAATTTGATGGAATTGCTTCGGAACTCAAGGCGAAAGTCTCAGGAGCGGGATACCTCGATGCAGCCGACCTGAAAGCAAAAAAGGTTGATGTAAGGATTGAGGGAGTTGGTGCCGCTGCTGTTTATGCAACCGATAATTTATATGCCTCAATCAGTGGTGTCGGAAAAATCAGGTACAAAGGCGATCCGCAGGTTTTTAAAACTGTTGAAGGAATCGGACTGGTTTCCAAAGACTAAATACTCATTTTTTATTTCTATATGTTATTCGCAGTAAAGCTTCCAGTCGGAAGCTTTTTGTGTTTTATGGCGATAATACGAGATGCCAACGATGACATTATTTTATTGAGCTAATCAACGTGTTTCCGGAGGAAAGTAATTTTTTTTTACTTTCCGTGTAACGAATAAACCTTTCTTTTGGTATTGTTTTCAGAAGTTCAATAACAAAGTCTAATTCTGACAGGATTGAAGATGATAAATCACTTAAGCGACGAACAACTGATGGTGCATCTGGCGCAGGGCAGCAAGCAGGCTGCAGCGGTACTCTACGACCGGTATCAGGCCAAACTGTACGGATATTTTGTCAGGATGACACGAGATCAGGACTCAAGCCGCGACCTCACACAAAACACGTTCCTGAAAGTGATTCGTTATGCTTCGAGCTGGAAGGATGATAAGGTTTTTGCTTACTGGCTTTTCCGCATTGCACGCAACATTCTGGTCGATCATTACCGGGGCGCCAAACGGTTTTACGACCTCGACGAGCAACCGGAACTGGCTGCCAAAGACAATAATGATTCGGTGAGGGAAAGTGAGACGCGCGAATCGTACGAATTGTTGCGTGAGGCAATGTCGCAGCTACCACCGGGTTACCGCGAACTGATTGAGATGAACCGGTTTCAGGGTTTCTCGTACCGCGAAATTGCTGTCACGATCGACTCAAACGAAAATGCTGTGAAAGTGAAAACCTTCAGGGCGATACAAAAACTGAAAGAGATTTACGAAAAAATAATGGTTGAATAAGCTATGAAACTGAGATGTGAAGAAGTAAAACTGAATCTGCCGGAATATATCGACGGGAAACTGAATGAAAAGATTGCTTCAGAAATTAGCAGCCATTTGGAAAGCTGTGACAGTTGTCGGGCCGAATATTTGGGACTCAAATCATTCCTGAATTTCACCGACTCGCTGCCGGTTGCTGAACCTCCGGTTGATATGCGGCAGGAATTCATGGACATGCTCGAACATGAGATGCAGCCCAAACAGAAGAAGGTAGTGATGATGCCCCTTTGGCTACAGATTGCTGCTGTGATTGCCATCGCGCTGATCACCTATTCCGGAGGTTATTACTTCGGAAGTGAAAAAAGCAGGGGCGAGCAACTGCAACTAGCGGCAGAACTCGACCAGACCCGTCAGCAGGTTTTGCTGGCCAGTTTGCAGGAGTCAACCGGGCCGCAAAAGATTGAAGCCGTGTATTCCATCAGTAAATCAGAACAAACAGGCGATGCACTTATCGACGCATTGGTGAACACGATGAATACCGACAAAAACGTGAATGTGCGGCTCGCTGCCATCAACGCCCTTTCAGGAATGATGAACAAAAATCCGCGCATTAAAACAGCTCTTATCAACTCACTGGCTATTCAGGATAACTCGTTGCTTCAAATTTCACTAATCCAGGTTTTAACAGAAATGGGTGTAAAGGAAGCCAAACCGGAAATTGAATCTATCGCGAAAGATGATAAAACTGAGGAAAATGTAAAAGCATTTGCCAAAGATATGATGAAAGTAATCTGATAATTATAAATCTGACAAAACGCCGGCCTAGTTGATTTCAGTAACAATTAACAATTCTAAAAACAAAAAAAATGAAACGTATAGCCTTTTTATTAGTAGTGTTTGTTTTACCTGTACTGACTTTTGGACAAATGAAGAAGTTCGAATATACGCCAAAAGTTAAAGGTAAAATTGAAATTAAAAATTTGCTTGGGGAAATTACCTTGCAAAACACCACCGGTAGTGCCATTATAATTGAATCGAACTTCAAGATGGAGCGCCCCGACCGGGCTGATGGACTTAAATTACTGGGGGTAATGGACGACAATACTGACCTTGGGGTCAATGTGAACGAAGAAAACGGGATAATTAACATAGTTGGGGCAGTCAACCAGGTTCGTGATTTTAAATACAAAATTTCGGTGCCAATTGGATCTGCAGTCAACCTGGACTACAACAGTCCGTTTGCGCAGGATCAACTAATCATCGACTCGTTCAAAGGAAGCCTCGAAACTCACACGCTCAACACCAATGTAAAGATCACCAATTCAACAGGTCCTTTCACTGTAAATACCATCAGCGGTAACCTCGAAGTAGCATTCAGCAGCATTAGTCAGGAAGCTCCAACTTCGCTGGCAACCATCAATGGACTTATTGACGTAACTATTCCTGCGTCGGAAAAAGCAACTGTCAATCTCAGCACCATGAACGGCAATGTTTACAACAACCTCGACCTGAAACCGGTTAAAGAAAGTGATTCCGATCAGCGAGCCTACGGAATGATGTCAATCAGGCAAAATATGGGCGACTTCACGCTGAATGGCGGCGGACAAAAAGTACTCCTGAAGTCGATATCGGGCAACATTTACCTTCGCAAACGCTAAAAATCTAAAGTCATGAAACGATTATTTCTTGTGATCCCCTTTCTGTTGGGGCTAGCCCTTCACGGCCTTGCGCAAAAGGTAATTCAGAAAAACCTGGAGGTGACAGGCAAAAGTGTAAATATGAAATTCGACTTTGCCGACACGATCGAGATTGTAGCATGGGACAAAAACACACTGGCACT
>JAEWME010000218.1 GCA_023393265.1 Bacteroidota bacterium
AAAAGGAAATGCCGGGACTGATGGCAATCCGCAAAAAATATGCTGCGTCGCAACCACTGAAAGGCGCCCGCATCATGGGATCGCTCCACATGACCATCCAAACAGCCGTGCTCATCGAAACACTGAAAGCGCTGGGCGCCGTAGTACGCTGGGTAAGTTGCAACATTTTCAGCACACAGGACCATGCCGCAGCAGCCATCGCAGCAGCCGGAATTCCGGTTTTTGCCTGGAAGGGCGAAACGCTGGCTGAATACTGGTGGTGCACCGAAAAAGCGCTGGATTTTGGGAATGGCCTCGGCCCGACCCTGATTGTTGACGATGGCGGCGACGCAACCGTCATGATCCACCGCGGATACCAGGCGGAAACGAACGCGGCGATCCTCGATTTGCCAACCGACGGCGACGACGAAAAAGAACTGAACCTCATTTTGAAAAGAATATTGGCAGAAACACCTAACCGGTGGAGCCGCCAGGTGCCATACATCAAAGGCGTATCGGAAGAAACGACAACCGGTGTTCACCGCCTTTACCAGATGATGAGCGAAGGCAAACTGCTTTTTCCGGCGTTCAACGTGAACGACTCGGTAACCAAATCTAAATTCGACAACCTCTATGGCTGCCGCGAATCGCTGGCCGATGGTATCAAGCGTGCCACCGACGTGATGATCGCAGGTAAAGTAGTGGTGGTTGCCGGATATGGCGACGTGGGTAAAGGCTGCGCCCGCTCGATGCGTGGCTATGGCGCCCGTGTGATTGTAACAGAAATCGATCCGATTTGCGCACTTCAGGCCGCAATGGAAGGCTTCGAAGTAAAAACGATGGACGACGCCATTCTGGAAGGAAACATTTTTGTGACCACCACCGGAAACCGCGACATCATCACAGGCGAACACATGGCTGCAATGAAAGATCAGGCGATTGTTTGCAACATCGGGCACTTCGACAACGAAATACAGGTGAACCGACTGGAAAACTGGCCGGGGATCGTGAAAACAAACATCAAGCCCCAGGTTGATAAATATACTTACGCTGACGGACACTCAATTTTCCTTCTGGCGGAAGGCCGCTTGGTGAATCTGGGTTGTGCCACGGGGCACCCGTCGTTCGTGATGTCGAACTCGTTTACCAACCAGACTTTGGCACAGATCGAACTTTGGACCAACGAATATGCTGTTGACGTTTACCGCCTGCCCAAAGCGCTCGACGAAGAAGTTGCACGCCTGCACCTCGATCAACTCGGAGTAAAGCTGACCAAACTTTCGCCGGAGCAAGCCGATTACATCGGTGTATCGGTTGATGGCCCTTACAAGCCTGAGCATTACAGGTACTAGATCAAGGCAAAAGGAAGAAGGCAAAATTGAAGGCCGGACTTGAAATACAAATTTTAAAAGCCAAATATAAGAAGGAGCTGAACAGGCTCCTTTTTTTACGGGTAAAGGTTTGTATCTTCCGGTGCTGAAGAACCAACGACACGATGAGCTTTAACCAGTATTCTCAAACACTCGAAGAACTCTCAATTATAGAGCAGTTCAAACGCAATTATCCGGAATTTCCAAAGGGGAAACTTGAAAAATCAGAATCGCCCGATTTCATCGTGAAAACAACGGCTAAATATGCCATTGGCATCGAACTTACCAAACTGCATGGCCCGATTGTAAACAAGTACAAAACACACTTTCCGAGGAAGATTTCAGGGTATACCCCGCCAGATTTCAATCCTGAGAACCTGGCATTCACAATAGAGGCAAAAAACCGTAAGTTACCTTATTACAGGGAAAAAAGACTTAACCAATTGTGGCTGCTCATTACGGCCGACCTCGACGAGAGCCCGGTGAATTACAACCTGGGAAACAAGCTGAGAAACTGGAATTTTTCGTCGGAATTTCACCGGATATTTCTGCTCGAACTGAAAGAATCAAAAGTATTTGAGCTCAGCATCGGAGCTAATTCCTGATCATGATGCGACCACCGACATAAGAAGTCTGATACTGTTTTAGTGGCTCTGCCGCCGGTCCTTTAATCGGACTGCCGTTACCGCCAAACAAAATAAACTGTGAGCCGCAAACCGGGCACGTGGCAACACCTGAGTCGTCTTTTACTTCAACTCTTACGCTTGGTGAAAGCTCATGCGTGCAGCAGGCATCGAATGCCAGAAACGGATTCGAACTATCCACCAAATCGCGAAAGACAATTATGCCACCGTAACCAGCATTGGCAAAAACATAAGCACCTCCGGGGATGTTGAACTCGATATAATTTGTCGGGATCACAGCCATGTTCACATAAACATACGGAATAGCCGACTCATAATCGTCTTTGCATCCATTGAGAAACATCAGAAGAAAAAGAGTCATGAAAAATGAAACAACCTTCTTTCGAGAAAACCAGACCATTTTTATATCTTTAGTGCTTAAAGAAAGAACAAAGTAAATAACAAATTATTTTATTCGAACCATAAAAACTGAGATGGAAGATTATATTTTTCTGATATTGGCCATTGTGATCTCAATTTTCGGAGCCCTGAAGAAAAACCGGAAGAAAGCAACTGCGCCTGCTCCGGTCGTTCACCAGGAAGAAAAAGAAGAAGACGAGTTTTTCGGCGATTGGTTCGACAAGGATTTTCAGGAAGAGCCTGAATTAGTCCACAAGCATGAGCCCGCACCCGTTTTTGAGTATAAGGCACCCGAAGTGCCCAAATCGACCTTATACCGACCGGGAAGTTTTCATTCGACCATCAAAAGAAATATTCCGTCGAGGACTTTTTCGTCGATCCAAACTTCGGTCACGAAAGTGGAGATTCAGGATGAACCAGAAGAAATTGTAACTGAGATTCGGGATGGGTACTTGGAAGATTTTTCACTCCGGAAAGCAGTTATTTATTCTGAAATCCTGAACCCCAAATTTCAGGATTGAGCATAACCGAAACTGCATTTTTCGGATTGGATCGTTATCCGAAACTTTTAGCAGGCAAGGGGTTGAATGTTTTATAAAACATTAGATTCGCAAAGAAGAAAAATTTTATATAAGTTTGTAACACAAAAGAGTTCCGCTATCAGCCGGAATTCTTTTTTGTTTTAATATAGT
>JAEWME010000229.1 GCA_023393265.1 Bacteroidota bacterium
CCCTGTGACGGAACTGATTCAGTACCTGATCGGCAGTTCTCCAGCGTCGCAAATCCCACCACCAATGATTTTCACCATAAAGTTCACGTTCGCGTTCGTCGCGGATGAACTGAAGTGAATTTTCAATCTGATAGGCATAGTTTGCCTTATTGATCGTTCCGATATTTGTTGTTGTCATGTCAATTGCAGGGCGAACTACTTTTGAACCGGCACGCTCACGAATCTTCTGGATGTAATCGAATGCCTCGTCTCTTTTTCCTAATTCGTAAAGAGCTTCGGCAGTATTCAGATAAACTTCGGCCAAACGGAATACAATCCATGGCTGTCCGCTGCGATATTCGCGAACATCGCTGGTAAGCATATCCGGGTTGACATATTTACGAACGAAAGCACTACCCCAGCAGTTGTTTTCACCACCCTGATCGTCGAAATGACCATGAGCACCGGTGATGTTATAGGTTACACCGTTAATTTCAGTTGTCCAGCCGCGTCCGCCAAGAATGCGATTGCTGGCTGCATTAATTGGGGCAGCATTACTACCAAGATCAGCATCGGCAGCAGTACCGTGGAACGTTTTGTAAATACCTCTCTGTATACCGAAAGTTTTGCCACGCAAAACATCACCGTCAAAATACATAGTCCCTTTCATACGAGGCTCCATTTCGTTCTTGATGTCACTGCGATTGTCAAAACGAACAGGTGTTCCATCCGGACTAACAACAGCGGGCATGTCGTACAACTCCATAAAGTCATAAGGAGGATAGCTTTCAGCACCAACGAATGAAGACATGTCGGGCTGCGGACACATCAATGCATCATAAGTATGGCGTAAACGGGTATTTCCAGGAACTGTCTGATCATAATCTTTGATAAAAATTGATTCCGGAGAATTTGGATCGAGGAACAGGTGGGCAAAGTTTGCAGCTTTATCAGGATAATCCTTGGTATACAAAGCATAAGGACCTTGTTCAACAATTTTACCAGCGTCTACTGAATATTGGAAAAATTCGTCAGCCTGAGAAGGAATCATTCCTGCAAGGCCTTTCTGTGTAGCGACCTCATTTTCAAAACCCAGATATTGAGAATATTTGGCAATTGATCCTGCATAAAGCATGGTACGCGACATCAAAGCAGCGGCAACATATTTATTGGCACGACCAGACTCACTTGTACCAGTCATGTTTTCAATTGCGAAGGTCAAATCCTCATGAATAAATTTCCAGGTATCGTATTCAGTATTACGTGGAACTTCCAATACATCGGGGCCTGCAGTTGGACTCTGTACTTCTTTGATAATTGGAACACCACCATAACGTTTTGCTAAACCGAAATAATAAAAAGCCCGCAGAAAATAAGCCTCACCTAGCAGTTTGTTATAGTCAGTTTCGGTGTATTTATCCTTATAATTTGGGAAATTCTGGATAAAGGTATTTACGTCGCGAATTCGGTCGTATGGCCAATAGCCAAAACCATCGTTATCTACACCGACCCATGTATTAAAGAACTCACCGCTCATGTTACCCTGGCTGTTTTTACCAGCTTCCCAGTAGTTATCAGGACGATAAGCATTGTTTGAATTGGTCCCGTAGTAGTTAAAATCCTCAATTGGAAGATTGTTGTAGAGTGCTGCAAAATACTTTTTCACACCGTATTCGTTACCAAAGAGCTCGGGTTCGCCCAATTTACCCTTGGGGTCCAGACTCAGGTCCTGGCATGAAAAAGCAACTATTCCTAAAAGTATGATATATATTAAAAATTTCTTTTTCATAATAGATGTTTTTTTAGAATTTAACGCTTGCACCAATTGTAAAAGTCCGGTTTACAGGGTAATTGTAGAAATCGATATAATTGGATGAAGCACCACCGGATGCACCAGGACGTTCCGGATCTACGTTCTCAAGTCCAGTGAAAGTCAAAAGGTTATAACCGCTCAAATAAATTCTTAGATCTTTAACTCCAACTTTTGATATCAGATTTTTAGGAATAGTGTAGCCAAGTTCCGCTGTTTTCAAACGGATATAAGAAGCGTTCTGAACACCGTTTGTACCAGTACGACGTCCATCATGACCAGTGGCGGGATAGAATCCAGAAACCCATTCAGTATTCGGATTAAAATAATCTGCATTGGGATCAACCGGATGCCATCTGTCCATAAACCATGTTAATGTGTTCTGTCCGCCAAAAGGCAGTGCTTCAGTAAGAACTTCAGCGTACTGAACATACACTCCATGTGCTCCCTGGAAGTCAAGTGCAATGTCAAATCCTTTCCACGAGCCGCCCAGCGAAATGCCATAGTTGAAAACGGGAAGACCATAAGATGCAATCGGATGATCATCATTGCCATCCACAACTCCATCTTCATTCCAGTCATTCAATACCCAGTCTCCTGGAAGGGCACTCTGAGAAAGAGGAAGTTTATAATTTCTGATCTGTTCGTATGTAGTCAGCATTGTTTCCGACTCATTGCCCCACCAAATGTCGTTGTAACGGCCGCTGGTGCGATTTCTCCATTTGTCGTACGAGTTGCTGGCCGGAGTTTCGAGCCAGTCGGTGCGCATACTCTTGGTTGCAGAAATCTGACCTCTAACATAGTAAGAAAGATCCCTGTATCTGCTTTCCCACTGAAGTGACAATTCATAACCAAAGTTACGGTCGCTATTCAGGTTTTCCTGAGGAAGACTTGCTCCAACTGTTCCTGGAATCACGGCAGAACTGGTGGCGAGCAATCCTGAGCGATCGCGTTTAAACAAATCAAAAGATCCGCTAAGCTTGTTATCAAATACACCAAAATCAAGTCCAACGTTATATGATTTAATTTTATACCAAGTCAAGTCGGGATTTGGAATACTTGCAGCTGTAACACCACCTGTTAAAGTGCCACCATAGTACCAGCCATAATCGTTACCAGCCAGATTGTAACCCGTTGAAGGCGGATAGTTGTCGGCTGCGCCATCGTCACCCATTTCTCCATACGACGCGCGAAGCTTCAAATTGCTCAAATAAGGAATGCTTTCTTTAACAAAGCCTTCTTCGCTCAAACGCCATGCTGCTGAAACTGTGGGGAAGAAACCAAAGCGGCTTCCATCCGGGAATCGGGAAGATCCATCATATCTGAATTTAAAAGCAGCCATATACTTGCCATTGAAGTTATAGTCAACCTGACCAATAACAGATTTATTGGCACGGTCAGCAACATCACCTTCTGTTGCTTTCTGGTTTTTTTCTTCGCCCGCAAACAGGTACTCAGAATCAACCATTAATTCGCGGTAAGCATTGAAACTATCCCAATTCGCATATGACTCTTCGTAAATGACAAAACTATTAATGTTGTGACCACCAAAAGAATTCACATAGTACATCCCTAACTGCATATCCGTATTGTAGCTGATATTAACCCCTCTGCTGATGTCTGACGGAGTATTTCTCTGGATTGGAGAATAAGTATCATCATCCGAATTGTATCTATACAATGTATAAGCACGTTTGTAGTATGTGTGGTCAGGAAGGTTTGTCGTATAGTCATATAAACCTTTAGTTGACAATCCCTTCACCCCGGGGATATTGTATTGCAGTGTCAGCGTTCCGTTGAACCGGCGGTCTTTATCAAGATTATCACCAACATAGTCAGCATTTGTCTGGGCGATCATATTGGCTCCCTCATTCAAATATTGTGTATCACCATTCAGGTAAGCCGGATTGTCGTTTGCATAAAAAGCTGCATCCGGACGGGTTAACCATGAAAGTTTATAAGTTGTCCAGCCAGTTCCGTTAGGCTGCGTAGTATTTACCATAATAGCGCCTACAGAAACTTTTGCACTCAACCGATCGGTGATCTGAGCATCAATATTCGTACGCATATTCCAGCGTTCAGACTCATAGTCGTTGCTTTTGTACGCACCCATCTGATCTGAATAGCCCAATGTGAAGTAATAGCGCAATTTATCGCTACCTCCGTTTACACTTAAGCTGTGATTCTGCTGTGGAGTCGTCTTATTAAAAACTGCATCCATCCAGTTGTAAGATTGCCTGGTCCCGTCAAGATATGGTTGGAATTGATCTTGCGTAAAAATAGGATTGGTTCGAACCAGGTAGTTTTTACCAAAATCCTGCCAGTTCTGCTCGTTTCTTAATGTCATATAATCGACAGCGTTAACGCTCTTCGGAACATAAAGAAACTGTTGCATAGAATAATTTGAATTCCAGGTGACATCAACCTTTCCGCCTTGAGCCACACCACTTTTGGTTGTGATCAGAATAACACCGTTGGCAGCCCGAAGACCGTAAATAGCTGCTGTACCGTCTTTCAGCACAGATACGCTTTCGATTTCTTCTGAACTCATACGGGCGAAGTAATCTTTATCGCGTGGTACTCCGTCAATTACAAATAAAGGATCGCCCATACCACGAATATCAATCCTGGTGTCATAAGCACCCGGAGCACTACTCTTTTGGACAACACGTACGCCGGGAAGTTTACCGGTCAGTGTGTTAACCACGTTTTCATTTTTTGTTCTGATGATGTCTTCACTGGTTACCGAAGAAACGGCTCCAGTCAAAGTTGCTTTCTTTTGAGTACCGTAACCTACAGCAACAACTTCGTCGAGTCCAATAGTTTCATCTTCCAATGCGACATCAACCGTTGATTTAGTTCCAACTGCTACTTCCATCGATTTCATTCCAACGAACGAAAAAACGAGCGTTGAATTTTCAGGAACACCTGCGATAACGAATCGACCGTCGGCGCTTGTGACTGTACCAGTTTTAGTGCCCTTAACGACAACGGTTACGCCGGGAATGGGATTCCCTGATTTATCTTTTACCGTACCGCTAATTCCTTTCTGCTGCACCATCTCATTCTGACTATTTACCGTATTGTCAGAATAGTTTGCAGAGGCTTGCCCTTCATATATAAATAGTAGCAAAGCTACCAGGCAAGCTTTCTGAAAAAAATGTGTTTTTCCTAAATACCAGTTTTTTTTCATAGTTTTTTAAAAGAAGTTTTTCATAGTTTTTTTACTAGGAATTTTTAAATAATTGTAGCATATACATGCAAGCAAACTGCTTCTCATAGGTTTCACATAGGCATAGAATTTTAAGAGTTCATAATTTTTACTTAAAAGCCACGAAGTAACTTCGCTCCTATTAACACATCGATTAATAATGAATAAACACTGGCATAATAAATTATTAATATTCAATTAACACTACAAGACATTGGTAATCAATAAATTTTAACCTAACTCAGAGTAGATTTCAACTCATATTGTCAATCGTACAGGATTAATTAATTCGATATTAAGTGGAGAAATGAAAGATCAACAAAAGGAGAACAGGTAAAAAGGAGCAGATTTTGTGAGAACGTTGGATCTATAAAATGATTTCTAAAACTTGAAAACGGGGTCGAAAATCTTCAGATAAGCTATACTCCACTTTTTACTGAGATTAGAAAATTTCAAGCTTGATTTCAAAAATTACACACCAGTTTTGGGATATTTCAGGCGTTTAAAATTGCTTTTAATTATTGGGAGATTTTGGCAAAGTTGGATGAGGGTATTACTCGAACTCCCGGAAGTTATGATTACTAATTACAAAAAGAAAAGTACCTGAATGATCCTGAAGCAATTTTCTATTGCTTAGTTCATCCAGGTACTTTTGATAACTAAAACACTACATCTACAATCGATTCTTACCTAATCAAAACAAGTATTAATGTTTTTCGGTTATTTATTCCAAATATCAGGAATAGCCTCGTGGCCGCGAGCTCTGTCGGGAGCCTGGCTTACAGGTTCAAGGGTACCCGAATGAATTGCAAACAGCCTTTTTGCTGTTTCCATCATTGCCTCCACCTGATATTTATAAGGACGGTCGGTCACGTCTATCAAGCCACAGTTGTAATTTTCACCATCGTTGCGGCGACCGGTCAAATCCTGATCGCACCACTGAAAATAAGCCGTTCCGATCAACCCGGGATGCGAATATGCTTTTTCGGTATAATATCGGTAGGCAACGCCCCGCTCCTGCTGAGAATTTACCTGCCAAAGCGACTGCGCCATTCCGCGATCAACCGTACCAAAATGGTATTCACCAATAATCATGGGCAAACCAGTGATCTCCATCGCCCTATTGAGCATTTCTTGCTTCGGATAGAGATCGTAGCAATTGAAACTCAGCACGTCAAAAATATTCTTACATATTTCCAGAATATCTTCGTCGATTTCAAGCACATTGCCAAACCTGATTCCCAAATTCAAATGGTTGGAATCGTATTGGTGCATGGCATTGTCAACAGTTTCAAGAAAAATCCGGAAAGTATTGTGAACGAAATCTTTCCGCCGTTGCGGCGTATCCCCTGTAGTGAGAAATTTTGTCAATTCAGTTTTAATCGGACGATCTTCTCCGTTCAGAATCAAATCGCAGAGACGTTCTTCCTGCTCAAGCCATGCCGGTTCGTTACCAATGAAATAACCCAGCAACCACTGGTTATCTTTGTAGGCACTAACAAAACCTTTAACCGATTTTTCAACCATCGGCTTGAAATCGGGCGAATATACATCTGATAATCCCATCAATCCATGATCGATACCAATACCGCGCAACTGCTGCACAAAAGCTTTGCGGTTCAGGTCCGTCACATCTTTTGCCGACCAGTTTGCAATTGTATTCAAGCCCCATTTATCCATTCGTTTCACAATCAAATCTAGCGACTTACTTCTGTAATCCTCACCATATCTCCTGAAAAGGTTCCAGTTGCCAAAAGACGCAAAGTCACCCGATTGCCCGCCGGGACGATTATTCTGAGCC
>JAEWME010000250.1 GCA_023393265.1 Bacteroidota bacterium
GGCGAACAGATGCAGGAACTCGTTCCGGGCGATAGTTGGAGCGTGCCTAAAGATGTAACTCATAAGGCCGAGGTTTTAGAAGACTCCGTAGCCATCGAAGTTTTTAGCCCGGCGCGCAAAGATTACCTGAAATTTCTCGTTCCCGCAGATGTACTTAAATAGGGCTTGACTTTCCGGTAAAAATTATCTGAAAGGAGGCAGTTTTTGTAATTTCACTACTTGTTTGATCTTTCAAAATCAAATGGAATTTCCGTGCCATTTCCTGAAATCCAGGCATGTAGTTTGTCTTCCTTCTTCTGATACCCTATTTTATTTGGAAATTCGTTCTCCTGGTTTTCACAAATGAACTGATCTTTTTCAATTAATGTCAGTGGAAATTTGGTTGGACTCGTTCCTCCTTTTTGTGTGACATCAAAGCTCCAGCCTTCCTCCACTTTTACGAGCCCGACATTCTCCTTCCAGATCGTGTCGTTTTCCTGCATGGTATAACTTTCGCCCAGGTATTCAGTATCACTTTTCTTCTCCCAATGTTCGAAAGTCGTTTTGCCTTCAGCGTCGTTGGTCCTAATCCAGCTTCCAATAAGCCAGTCGAAATTTTGTGCTGACTTTGGTTGATTACCCTGGCACGAAAATAAAAATGGCGTCAGTAGCAAAAACATTAAGTAATTCTTCATTATTTATGGTTGTTTCACCTGAATGAAATATATTGGAATAGTGCGAAATAATTGTTCTTCATCTTAAAATTCAATTTTCACTCTTCTCGCCATATCAAATAGTTCCGGATTTTTCCTGTCAAAGTCAATTCCAATACTCATTATTTTAATTTTGGCTGGATCAACACCCAAGTTCACTAGTTTATTTTTAACTGCATTTGCTCTGTTTTGCGCTAACTTCAGGTTATATTCAGAAGATGCAACATTTGAACAGTATGCAGTAATAGTAACTTTGTCTTTAATTTTATGCAGAGATTGTTCAATGTTTTCCAATCCATCTTTATCTATGACATAGCTATCGTTATGAAAGTACACATACTCCGGATATGTTGGAGCTTCTGAAATTTCTTCACAAACTTCTGTGTAGTAGTTGTTTGTTACTTTTCTTGTAGAATCAACATAAACAATCGTACTGGTTGGGGTTAATTCTGGTTCTAGATAGAAATCAGCATGATCTTTTTTCTTCCCTAAAACAAAAATAGCTTTAACATTAAAATCGATAATTGATGTTGTGGCAATGCCATTAATAATGTTTTGCTTTGTATTTGTTGTTCCGGTCGGTGGCGTAATATTTACGCCTGTAATAGCGTTCAATCCCGCCGTTAAGAAAAATTTATCGGTAACCCTGAATTCGTTATCTATAAATCCAGCCAAATGAAAATTAGTTGTACGCTCAAATATTTGCGTATTGGTGAAACCATGTGAATTTGTAAGATCACCACCAACACCGCCAATAATTGTATATCTATTTTTTGCGATTTTTTCCAGCTTAAGCAACCTTCCGAAATTACAAACACCAAAAATTTGACCTTCCAGATACTCTAATGGTTGATCTGTCATAGTATAATCGTGATTTGTATAGCTACCGGAAACTTTAATGCCAAATAGTTGAGTTGCCATATATCTTGCGCCAATTCCAGCATTATAAAAGCCAACAGTACTACCTCCGTATGGCATATCTTTCACTTTTGTCAGTCCAAGTTCTGGTTCAATCGACCAGCGGTTAAAATCTTGCCCAAACATAAAAGTAGCGCTACACAATAGACACAAGATGATTAATGACTTTTTCATAAATTTTTCAATTTAGGTTTATTTTGATTTTTGGTTTCTTCAACCAATAGTTAGTTCTTCTATTTAAGACATTAATGACAACGCTATGGGAACAATTGAAATCATTGGTCTTGATTTACCACAGTATAATTATTTGTAATCATTTGCTAAATTAAACTTTTATTCAGGATTTAAAACTTATTTTTAGTTTGTTCGCATTGTTAAATATATGGGGAAATAATAATTTGTTATTTATTTGGAGTTCCGATTTTGGATAATTGAAAGGATATTAATGAATTTCGATCGGGTAGGTAATCTTATCTTTTCAAAAGGATAAAATTCCTAACAAATTGTTTTCTGAGGTTTTTTATCCGAAATTTTCCGAATTTCAATACTTGAAATAAAAAATCCGGAGGACTGACTCGCTGCCAATCTTCCGGATTAAAAAAATGCATGAGACCGTATTAGTCCTCCACTTTAAATTTTATTTTCTGATTGTTAACAATCACAAAGTAGTCGCCTGCTTCGAGGAACCGTTTGCCATCCGAATCGACGTAACTAAGGTCGCGCTGTGGGTCAATTTCGAATCTGAGTATTGCTTTTGCTCCTGCAGCAAGTTCTTTACGTTCAAAATGTTTCAATTCTTTCACGGGGCGAGAGATTGAGCACGCCGGGTCGTTAATATACCAAAGCACGGTTTCGGTACCGGCTACATCCCCTGTGTTGGCAACTTCCACTTCAGCTATAAGTTTTTCGTTTTTCCTGATTTTTTCAGATGATAGCTTCACATTCCCATAAGTGAAGGTTGTGTAACTTAATCCATGTCCCAGCCAGTACATCGGTGTTGTTGGAATGTCCTGGTAATTCCCCTGTCCGCCGAATGGACGGGCACTTTGACGCATGTTGTAATAAATCGGGATTTGTCCGGTTGTCAGTGGAAAAGTGATTGATAATTTTCCTGATGGGTTTGTTTTTCCTGAAAGAATTTCAGCAAGTGCAGAACCTCCGGCTATGCCTGGTTGCCACATTTCAACGATAGCGTCGGCCATCGCCTCAAGGCGCACCAGTTCAAGCGGACGACCATTCGAAAGGATCAGTACAATTGGTTTCCCAGCTTTTTTAAGTTCTGCTACCAGTTTTTCCTGAACCGCAGGAAGTGCAATGGTTGAACGCGAGGCATTTTCGCCACTCCATCCTCTTTTTTCGCCCAGGCAGACAACTATTACATCGGCATTCTGAGCAACAGTCAGGGCTTCAGCAAACCCCGATTCGTCGGTGCCGTCAAAATCACAGCCTTTAGCAACAGTGATTCCTGCTTTTCCGGCAAACTCTTTCTGCATCCCTTCGCTGATCGATTCAACGTCTTTTTTGTCCCCATGAGCTGACCATGCGCCAAGCAGGTTTTCCTGATCAGCAGCCATTGGGCCGATCAGCGCTATTTTCTTTACAGATGCCGCCAGAGGCAAAGTTTTGTTGTTATTTTTCAGGAGTACCATTGATTCTGAAGCCAGCTTTTTGGCAATGGCTTTGCTTTCAGCCGCCAGATAACGATTCGATTCGTCGAGAACAGTGGTGTAAGGTTTTTCGAACAAGCCGAGTCTGAATTTAACACGTAAAATACGACTCACTGCATCGTCAATTTTCTCCATTGGTACCTTATTCTCTTCCACCAAAGCTTTCATATTCTGGAAATAAATATTGTCTGTCATATCCATCTCAACACCCGACATAAATGCTTTATATCCGGCTTCTTTTCTGTCGGCGGCGACACCCTGGTTGATCAGTTGGTTTACAGCATCCCAGTCGGAAACCACAAATCCATCATGTTTCCAGCGATTCTTGAGTACTTCAGTTAGTGTGTAAGGATTAGCTGATCCGGGGATGCCACTAATGTCGTTGAAAGAGCTCATCAAGGTAGCTGCCCCGGCTTTCACGCAGGCTTCGTATGGTTGAAGATATGTTTCCCACAACGACTGTGCACTGATATCAGAATAGCGATAGTCTCGTCCGCCTTCCGATTCTCCATAGCCAACAAAGTGTTTTAAACATGCGGCTATCGAGTATTCGTCATTTAAATTTTTGCCCTGATAACCTTTTACCGCGGCCACACCAAAAATGCCATTGGTATATGGATCTTCTCCATAACCTTCGGCAACACGGCCCCAACGTCCGTCACGGGCAACGTCAATCATGGGCGAAAAAGTCCAGTCGATACCTGAAAGTTTGGTTTCTTTGGCTGCTACTTCGGCAGCTTTGGTAACCAGTTCCGGATCCCACGAACAGGCCTGAGCCAGCGAAATGGGATAAACAGTGCGGAACCCGTGAATTACGTCGTAACCGAATAAAATTGGGATACCCAGCCGTGATTCGTTCATGGCTTTTTTCTGAATCACATTTCTGAAAACCGGATCGGCATTGAAATATATCAATGAGCCAATTTCCGCCGGAATATTTTTTACAGCCTCGCCAATGTTGTTAACATTGTTGTTCAATCCCGCGGTGTATTGGTTGAGTTGCAGTATTTTTTCTTCCAGTGTCATTTTCGAAACAAGGTCTTTTACCCTTGCTTCAATCGGGGCATTTTTGTCTTTGTAAATCGCTTTGCTGTCCTGGGCCCGGATACCAGCCTGGATGAGCAGAAAGAGAGATAGTAGCAGTGTGATTTGTTTCATAAGTTTTAAATTTCAAGTTGGATAAGTAATATATGCGATTGAATTGGCTCTCAAAGATAGCAAGTTTTAAAAAGCACAAAGGCTCGTTGCCGGGACGCTTATAGCATTTTTGCTTCCATCGGAATGGTTCTCATTTAGAAGTTGGGTGTTTGTGTCTTGTGTGTTGATAATCATTAATTTGTTCGGTTTTAGTATAGTTGGGTTAAACTGGTGTTGGAAGTAATAAATTGTTTCGAGCTTTCTGGTTTTACGCTCTCTTTCCTGATTACAAATCAATTAAAGTTTGGCTAAGTCCGATGATTGTTCGCCGATTTCATTGCTCTTTAAGCTAAAATTTTAACTTTGTAGAAATTCCTAAACTAAAACTTATGATTTCCAGATTGAAAAGACTGCTGAAAACGGTCAGTCGAAGTAAGCTATTATTTTTCTTTTTAGGCATTGTATCTACGATCTGGTTTTTGATCAGGGTTATCCCAAAACCAAGTCGTGCAGCATACCCATGTATGAAAGCATCGGCTCCGTTCATGTCGGCTTTTGTTTTGTATCTGGTAGGCTTGGCCTCCACTATTTACATTTTCCGGATAAAAAAAGGCCGGATGTTCTATTTGAAAAGCGTTATGTCAGTTGTTTTTGTCGTTTCGCTCCTGATATCGTTTAAGGTTTCGGCACCGGAAGAAGCACAAATGACTTTGGTCGATGCGTCGTATTTTAAGGCGAACGAACCAATGGGAGTTGCCAATGGAATTTTCCCGGGCCGGGTTGTCTGGATACACAATCCGGATGCAACCAATGCCAATATGGCAAATACAACAAGCGATTATTGGGCACTCGATAAAAATTGCAATCAGCAATTGGTAGATTCAATGTTGGCTTCTGGAATTCGCAGAATAGGAGGAAAAGCCAACATCAGGGAGGCGTGGGACGAAATTTTTAAATATTACAACGAGAAGCACGGCAAGGGTGCTGTTGGCTACACACCAGGCGAAAAATTTGCCGTTAAAATCAACCTTACTAATTCGAATGGGGCGCCTGGCCCAACAAGAATGGATTCTTCACCTCAGTTGGTTTTGGCGATGCTCCATCAGTTGATTGAAGTGGTTGGCGTCCCTCAGAAAGATATTTGGATGGGCGATAATTACCGGACTTTCAGGGATAATTATTGGGCAAAATGCCATACGGTATATCCCGACGTGCATTATATTGATGGGACTGGTTACAATGGACGGGAGAAGACAAAGCCCTCGGCAGAACAGTTAATTCGTTTTTCCGACGGGCTTGAAACATCATCAATTCCACAGCATTACCTCGATGCCACTTATTTTATCAACATGCCGTGTCTGAAATCTCATGACACGGCAGGCATAACACTGGCTGCAAAAAATCATCAGGGTACAATATTGCACGAAGGCGAAGTTCCTCAGAATCAATCGGCCATGTATATGCACTACGCATTTCCGCAGAACAATTCTAACGTTGACCAGTATCGGCATTTGGTCGATTACATGGGGCATGAAGAACTGGGCGGAAAAACCCTCATATATATAGTGGATGGTTTATGGGCCGGAAGGAGTTGGGAGGGTTTTCTTGAAAAATGGAAAATGGCTCCGTTCAATAATGATTACCCATCGTCGCTCTTTCTTTCTCAGGATGCTGTGGCAATTGAATCGGTAGGCTTTGATTTTCTGCTTGCTGAATATGCCGCAAAAGCGTCTAATCAAAAATACCCTTATATGTCCGGTGTTGATGATTACATGAAACAGGCTGCTGATCCTGCAAATTGGCCCGCCGGTATTGAATACGATCCCGAAGGTGATGGAACCCTTCTTACAAGTCTTGGTGTATATGAGCATTGGAACAATGCTACCGACAAGAAATACAGCAGGAACCTTGGTGCCGGAGCCGGAATTGAACTGATGTATTATAAATCGGAATCTTCGGATCCGTATTTAAGCGAGTTGACGGAAACAAAGTCGCCGAAAGCACAAATATTCAAAATATATCCTAATCCTTTTGTCGAGTCGCTTCATGTACAGGCATTTGACACCCAAAAACTGATTTTTAATGTTGTTGATATGAATGGACGTTTGGTTTTCCGTACAGAAATAAATGGCAACTATTTGTGGAATGGCCGGTTGCAGGATGGTTTACCCCTGCCTACAGGATTTTACCTGGTTCGCCTGATTGACAAAACATCAGGACGTCTCGTTTGGACGGAAAAGATAATCCGTCGATGAACCGAACTCTATTTTCTGATTTTTTTTAAACGATAACTAAATATAACCTATTCATGAAATCTATCAAATTGGGCTTCGCCACTTTTTGCGCAGTATTGCTTTTTATTGTTGGATGCTCTAAAGACGATACCCCGGAAAAGAAGGATTTTGTTTTTCCTTCGAAAGTGATTAATAAAATCTATGTCGATCAGGCGGGAGTTAAATGGTTCGCTACTGAAGCAGGTGTGATCAGTTACAATGGAACTGTTTGGACAAGTTACAGTGACGATAAAAAGCTGAGCAATGGTTCGATTGCTGATTTCGCATTTGAACCCAACAGCAGCAAAAATATAATTTGGCTAGCCTCTACATCTGGTGTTTCAGTTTTTAACTTCGGTGAAAATGCCATTTCTTTCATAAATTATAATCACGAAAATTCAGGGTTGCCCGATAACGGTGTTTCTGCTATTGAAATCGACAAATCGAATGTAAAATATATAGGTACAGCCAAAGGTCTTTCAATTCTGAATGGAGAGCATTGGGAAAATTTTACCGGCAGAGCGACCGAGGAAATACTCGCAGAATATAAGATAAGTTCAGTTGCTGCAACTTCAAATAATTATGTATATGCAGCTACAACCGGAGGCGGCATCTCTCGAATTAAATATACCGATGCAGTTTCCGGGGCGACAACATTAAATCGAGACTGGACATTGTTGCCCTCTGATACGGTTTATACCGTTTTGGCCGACGGTGTTGGACAATGGTACGGAACGGCACGTGGTGCTGCATTTCATGCCAGTGAATATACCAAGATTGACTGGACTGCTTATACCCGTGCCGACGGGTTAGTCTGTGACTCTGTTTACGCAATCGCCAAGGGTTTATCCGGAGATGTTTGGTTTGGCACGCATAAAGGGGTAAGTCGGTTTTCTGGAGAAACATGGGCTAGTTATACGATGAAAGATGGTTTGCCTGCCAATAAAATTAATGCACTGGCAGTGGACTTAGATGGTTCGCTTTGGGTCGGAACAGATAATGGCATTTCTCATTTTGCCAATGATCACTGGGTGAATTTTTAAATAATGAATTTATTTAGAGAAATGGATGTCCGATATACCTTATTATATATAGTATTCTTTGTTTGGACCGGAATTGCAAGTGGCCAAACGCAAAAAGATACTTTGTTTGCTGTTTGGACTGCTCAACCGGTAGTTATCGACGGTTCCTCGGCTGACAAATGCTGGAGTAAAACAGATTGGCACCCGATTGATCAGGTTTGGATGCCATATGATGCAACGATGAATGAAGGAGACTTCTCAGGACGGTTTAAGCTAGCCTGGGATGAAGACTATTTATATGTTTTGGTAGAGATTGTGGACGACATGATTTCTGATGATCATTCAAATCCTTTGCAAAACTGGTGGGATGATGACTGTCTGGAAGTATTTATTGATGAAAATCGGTCGAAAGGAAATCACCAATACAACAACAATGCTTTTGCTTATCATGTCAGTACTAAATATGATGCGATTGATCTCGATTCGAAAGGGAATGGGATCAATTATCAGGATAATATAAAAGTAGTGATGGATACAATTGGCGAAAATACCTATCTATGGGAACTGGCCATAAAAATTTACGATGAATCTTTCAATCTGAAAAATACTGAAGAGAGTCGTGTTTTGCTGGCAGCAGATAAATTGATGGGCTTTACAATCGCATACTGTGATAACGATCAAACTACGAGTAGAGAGAATTTTATTGGGTCAATGTATATGACTCGTGAAACTGCCGATTACAATTACATTACGGCTGACTATTTCGGAAGCCTTGTCCTTTCTGCAAAGGAAAATACAACTGCGATAAGTTTGATTGAGACTGGAGCTCAACCTGTAAATATTTACCCAAATCCGACGAATGGCAGGATTTCGCTTAAAAATATTAAACGGGGAAACAATGATTTGAAAATAGAAGTATATTCGCTGAACGGAAGGCTTATAAAAAAGTTGAGTCTTGGCTGTTTGAGCGAATATGCCGATTTAAATGATTTAAATGCTGGTATTTATTTTCTTCAAATTGTTTCGGGAGAAATCGTTCAATATTCAAAACTTATGGTCCAGTAAATGAAATGTGATTTTCTTCCGTTTTTTGAAGCATTTCTCTTTTTTGAGTGATTTAATGACAAACTTGAGGCTTCCAAATCGTAGTGTTAGTTTGAAATACTCATAAACAAATAAACCCATTTTAAAATTAAACTAAAACTGAAAGAGATGAGAAAGGTATCGCAAAATAGACTAATTGTCTGTTCTACAAAATGATCTGAAACCTCGGATTGAATTCCCTAATACTTTGATTTAACGTATAATTGTGAATGAGCATGTTTGCAAAAAATTAAAAATGCTTATAACATTTATTAACATTTAATTCTATATTTACGGTCTAACTTTTTAATAACCTAATCATGATGAAAAGAGTCCAGCTTTTCCCTGTAACGTTTATTGCTATAATTATGTTACTTGGGGTGTTTGGCTGTTCTAAGAACCAGGACAGGTATGAAGATCCACCATGGCTCGGCGGATCAAGTATTGAGACCCTGCAAAAGAAAGGGAACTATACGATTTTCCTGGAATTAATGGACAAGGCTGAATACACAATTCCAATTTCAAAACAGCTATTTACTTTGTTTGCTCCGGATGATAATGCTTTTAATGCTTATTTTAAAGATGCTGGCATTTCTTCGGTTAACGATTTGACTAAAGACCAGGCTCGTGAGCTTTTCACTTTGCATGTACTTCCAAATCCGAGATCAAGATTTCAATTGATCTATGAATACGTTTGGTCTGAGCTGCAAGGTCCTGACGGAGAGTATGCAGCTCTGTTTTTCAGAAAACCTACAACCAGTACTTCTCAGCCTTACCTTGAAACCGTTCGCTATTATCCGGCACAAAAGGGTAAAGAACTTTTGATGTATACAGGAGAAAAACTGGTTCCGTTATTTAGCAAAGACTATTTCGAAGATTTCTTTGGTACGGTAGATGGGTCGGATTATTTATTTATGTATCCTGGCAGTAAATGGGAAGCAGGACATGGAGACATGAACTGGGGTAATGCGATGGTCACTGAATCGGAAGTCCGTACTTCCAGTGGTTTTATCTATTATATAGATCAGGTTGTTCCACCACAGAAAAATATTGACCAGTACCTGGCCGAACATCAGGATAAATTTGGTTTGTATTACGACCTGATGCAGCGTTTTGCAACTTATTCTGCTGGTAAGGTTGATGAGCAAAAACGACAACTTTATACGAAAGGCTATGATCTCGTTTCTAATATTGCGGAAGAGCAGGGTGCGTTTACCGGTAATGAAGCGAAAATGAAAGATATGTATACCGCTTATTTACCTTCAAATGAGGTCTTGCAGGCGTATCTCGACCGGACCGTGTTAAAAACATATCCATCGATTGATAGTATTCCCAAAGTTACGTTATATTATATTTTGCAAACGCAGTTGGCTAGGTCGCTTGGTTTGATTTCCAAAATATCGAAGAGCTATTTTAATTCGTTTGGTGATCCACTGACCATTAACAAAAGCGATATCATGTCGGCCCACATGTGTAGTAACGGTGTGGTTTATGAAATGAATAAAGTGCTTGAGCCAAATGTGTTTACTTGTGTTCCTGGTGACTTATTCTTTAACGCAAACTTCTCGACATTTCTATATGCTCTAAATCAATCAAATTTATTGAGTAGTTTGTCGAATCCTAATTCAAAAGTTACACTATTCGCTCCTTCGAATGCTCAAATGGAGGCGTACAACATTCGATACAATTCGATTAGTTCTACGATTGAATACAGGGGACAAGACAAACAATGGAAAAAAATGAATACAATTGAACTTAACATGTTTGTTCAGGACCATATTTATGATGGCGTTTTTCCTGATTTGAGTGGTGAGGGATTCATCGAAATGAGCTCAGGAAATTTTGTGCATTATGACAATGGTTCCATTCAGGGGCCTGAAAACCAACAGTTGCGTGAAAAAGTTACCATTACAAAAGAGATTCCTAATGAAAAGAACGGGATGCTATATAACATTAGTACACCAATTAAATCAAAATGGATCATGGGTAAATGGTTGACAAGAGATCCGGAA
Organism: Bacteroidota bacterium; assembly: GCA_023393265.1. Lineage (GTDB taxonomy): Bacteria > Bacteroidota > Bacteroidia > Bacteroidales > Prolixibacteraceae > Aquipluma. Next base: position 10,805 of record JAEWME010000250.1, read on the forward strand.
GTTTCAAAGTTTAAAGATTTATTGGTTAAGGTTAAATTTTTGGACACCAGAAGTCTTGATGCAACAACAAGAGATACTTTGCCGAACTTGAAGTTCCTTGCTGAAGCTGATTATTGGACAGCATTTATTCCAACCAACGATGCGATGACGGCGGCAGAAGCTGCTGGTTTGATTCCAACAGAAACCGATGCGCTGAAGAATTTCTTACTTTATCACTTTATCAGAAAAAGTGTAATTTTTGATGATGGTAAAAAGTCTGGAAATTACCCGTCGAACAGAATTGAAGAAGTTACTACTTCGGGCAACGTATATGCTCCGTTAAATATTACGAATTCGAAGAATTCTCTTACAGTCACGGATCATTCTGGTCAGGTTGTTAATGTGGACCATGCCAAAGCAAATGTGTTGGTGCGAAAGGGTGTGGCTCACAAAATAAACTCTGTTCTCCAATATTAAGTAATTTAATCTAACCAGATCCAATATGAAAAAATTCATTCAACTTTCAGGATTGCTGCTAATAGTATTATTATCAGGATTCTGCAAATTGTACGCACAAAAACCAGCAATTATAAAGGGTCATGTTACAGACTCGCTTACCAATGAGTCCTTGCTCTATGTAAATATTGTTGAAGTTGATAAAAACGGTCGTTTCCTTTCAGCTATCGTGTCTGATATGAATGGTAACTACGTGTTGAAAGTGACTAATGATCAAAATACAATCCAGGCTTCATTTATCGGTTATAAAAAGAAATCGTTCAAAATTAATGGTCGGTCGCAAATCGACATTAAGCTTGAATCGGAGTCTCAGTCGATTGGTGAAGTGAAAATTGAAGCAACAAAGATTGCTAATGATGGTTACACCAAAGTTCGTGACCGGGCAACTTCTGTTCAGCGACTTGATACCAAGGAAATGAAATCCTTAATGTCGACTTCGGTGGAAGACATGTTGCAGGGACGTCTGGGCGGTGTTGATATTTCGTCTGTTTCAGGTGACCCTGGTGCTGGCTTGAATATCCGAATCAGGGGTACTGCTTCATTGAATGCAAGAAATAATCCATTAATTGTTATCAACGGTATTCCTTATGATGCAACAATTGATGAGAACTTTGACTTTGCCAGCGCCGACGTTGAAAAATTTGGTAACTTAATTGACGTTTCTCCTGAAGATATTGAAACCATTGAGGTATTGAAGGACGCAGCTTCCACGGCATCATGGGGATCGAGGGCATCGAACGGGGTTTTGATGATTAAAACCAAACGTGGGGCGAAATCGAAGCCGGTATTTGAATACACTTATAAAAATACCATTGCAAAAGAGCCGAAGCCAATTCCAATGTTAGATGGCGCTGGCTATGCCCGATTGATTGCAGAAGAGTATTACAACTGGGACCGCAATACATTCTCTACCTCTGAAGATTTTAAGCAAATCGCATTCGACCCGGAATGGCCTCAGTATTACAACTTTGCTCAAAATACCAATTGGGTGAAAGAAATTACTCAAATCGGACATACACAGCAACATGACTTCTCTGTTCGAGGCGGTGGTGAAAAATCGAAATATAACATGTCTGTTGGCTTCTTTGATGAAAAGGGAACAACAATGAACAATGAATTGAAGAAATTGAATCTTCGCAGTTCGTTGGATTACGACTTGTCTACAAAACTTCAATTCAAGTCAGATATCATGTTTACAAGGTATGACCAAAACAATACCTACGATTTTGAAAATAATGACTACATCTACGCTTATCCAAGTAAGGAGTTAAGAGCGGTGGCATATCGTAAAATGCCTAATCTTTCTGTATATGATCGTGACACTAGTAACATTTCTTATGGTGATTTTTTCACGCCATCTAACACTTTACAAGGAACTGCAGCAAATATGTATAATCCTGTAGCATTTGCCACCCTTGGAACGAATCACCAGTTAAAAGACAATGCTCGTGCTCTTTTCACAATTAAATATGATGTAGTGCCACATGTCACATTTAATTCGACAGTGACGCTTGATATTTTTGATAGTAAGCGGAATAGATTTCTCCCATATAAAGCGTTGGGGTATGCTTATAATAGCGGTGTGACAAATCAGGCATCAGACGAGTTCACCAAGAAAAGTTCTATATACACATTTAACCAGATTATTTATAATCCGGATTTGGGTAATGATCATGAACTGGCATTTATGGGACAGTTCGATACTGAAGAAACTGTTTCCCGTGGCTTTTATTCCGGAACAAGTATATCTGCTTCGCCGTACATGCAATTGCCTGTCGGCGACAAACACCTTAACGGTATCTCTGCATGGTATTCTAAATACCGTTCGATGGGTTTCTATGCCAATGCTTCATATAAGTATTTGGATAAGTATATTTTCCAAATTGGTGCCAAATACGAAGGTAATTCGAAGTTTGCTCCGGAAAGTCGTTGGGGATTGTTTCCTACAGTTTCTGTTGCATGGCGCTTAAATAAAGAAAATTTCCTGAAAGATGTTTACTGGATTAACGACCTTCGTTTACGTGGTAGCTGGGGGCAAACAGGTAACTCTCCTGATGAAAACTACTTATATTTTAATACCTATAATGCAGGTTCTCAATATTCTTATATGGATATGCAGGGCGTTCTGCCTTCAGGACTTGAGTTGACAAGTCTGAAGTGGGAAACAATTGATCAGATCAACCCTGGTATTACCTTCTTTGGATTGGATAATAAGTTAAACATTGAGATTGACTATTACCGTAAAAGAACCTATGATTTGTATCTGAAAAACTCTGGTATACCGAATTCTTCGGGTTTTGGTAGTTTAAATCAAAACAACGGTATGATGGATAACAGGGGTTTTGAATTTCTTGCCGACTATACTGTCTTGAAGACAAAAGACTGGCAGTTGAATTTCAACTTAAACTTGTCAAACAATACGAATGTAGTATTGGAGCTACCGGAAAATTATCAATTGGAAGTGGGAGACATGCTTACCAACGGACAATATAAAATATCTGTGAAACCGGGTGAGGCGCTTGGAGGATTTTTCGGATACCGTTACCTTGGAGTATACGAGAACGATGCTGATGCGATTGTTCGAGATAAGGATGGTAATCCTGTTTATGGCTTGAATAAAGATGTGCCGTTACGTATGATCATGGGAGGAACGAGTGGTTATGTATTTCAAGGCGGTGATGCTAAATACGATGATATCAACCATGATGGAAAAATTGATGAGCTTGACTTAGTTTACTTGGGTGACCTTAATCCAAAAGTAATGGGAGGATTTGGAAATCGAATTCAGTATAAGAGTTTTATTCTGAATACCTTCTTCTACTTCAAATTAGGTCAGAAGATCATCAACCAAACAAGAATGGATACTGAAAATATGTATGACTATGACAATCAGAGCAAGGCAACAAACTGGAGGTGGAGACGTGATGGTGATATTACCGACATGCCTCGCGCGCTATTCCGCAGAGGATACAATTGGCTGGGATCTGACCGGTTTGTAGAAGATGGATCTTATTTAAGGTTAAAAACTTTGTCTTTGAGTTACATGGTTGACAAAAGTATCTGTAAGCTATTGCGAGTTAAAGAAATGAAAATATACTCTACGGCTTATAACCTTTATACCTGGACTGCTTATTCGGGACAGGATCCGGACGTTGCGCCACCTAACAGTCCTGATAGATTACCAAAGGATACCAGTAGGACTCCTCCAAGCAGAAGGATCATGTTTGGTTTGAATGTTACATTCTAACAATTTAAAATTTACGATAATGCTTAAATACCGTATAAAATATCCAATAAGTTTAGCAATATTATTGTTGACCCTATTGGTGTCATCTTGTAAAGATTACTTAACAATACCTCCTGATACAAGCTTGATTAAAGAAAAATTCTGGACAAAGCGGGAAGATGTTGACGGAGCATTAGCTGCTACTTATGATGCTTTTCGCGATGGCGCTCTCGCTTCATTCATCTGGGGCGAGTTGAGGGCTGACCTGGTTGAATTCGGTGATGGTTTTGGTGGCTATAATCAGGTTGCTGCCAGTGACATCACTCCCTCTAATGGTAATATCAGTTGGGAAAGCTATTACAAAGCAATTAACCTTGCAAACACTCTGATGTTTTATGACAAGGAGGTTTTCAAGAAAGATAAAACATTTACGCAGGAAATGATGGATGGCGTTGATGCTGAGGCTTTATTCATCCGCTCACTAAGCTATTTCTATCTGGTGAGACTTTGGAAGGAAGTTCCACTTATGTTAGAACCATCTATTTCGGATACATCTGCGCTTTTCTTACCAAAATCACCGGAGAACGTGGTTGTAGATCAGATTATCGCAGACCTCTTAAAGGCCAAAGATATGGCATATACAACCCAGTTTAAAAATGATCCCAAACATCCGAGATACTTCTGTGGAAGAGCTAATAAGTACTCCATAATGGCTTTGTTGGCCGATGTGTATTTGTGGGATCAGCAATATCAAAAATGTGCTGACTATTGTGATTCAATTACTAACTCTGGATTGTTTGAACTAGAGTCTTCTGAAGCATGGTTCAGAATTTATAATCCTGGAAATTCGCCGGTAGAAGGAATTTTTGAAATTCAATATGACGACAATCTTGAAGGTCAGGAGAATCCTATTTATGACCAAATGATTTTCCGTAGCGGGCAATTAAAATTTACAAAGAATTTTACAAGTCTTATTGATAAGGAAGATTTGAGAAACTGTGGTCTCAATACGCCGATTTGGAAATATGCTGGAGTCGATGTCAATAGTACCGTTCAGAGAACTCGTAATCAACGTGACGGACATTTTATATATTATCGGTATGCAGATGTTCTTCTGATGAAAGCAGAGGCTCTTTGTGAATTGAACCGTCTACAGGATGCAAACCAATTGGTGCGCGAAACACTTGACAGAGCTCGTATGTCCCATATTGACATTGTAGTAAAGGACGACTTGCGTAAGGCTATTTTAGATGAGCGTGGACGGGAGTTTGTTGCTGAAGGAAAACGTTGGTTCGATATTTTACGTGCCGCTAAAAGAAATCACTTTGAGAAAAAACAGATCATCATTGATATGATTCTTGCTGGTGCAGATATCCAGAAACAAGCTGTTCTGCGGACAAAGGTTTTTGATACAATGAGTTACTATTTACCAATTCCGGAACACGAGATTCGCTACAATCAGAATTTGGAGCAAAACCCATTCTATGATCGTTAATTATTCTGAAATCTTTATTATGAAAAAGAAATTCAATGAAATAAAATATAAGGGATTGGGGCTGGTGGTATTACTGGCCGTAATTCTGATTGGCTGCGTATCTGAACCAACGCTGTGGAATATTAAGTCACAGGATCAGGTTATCACCGATTATGTACTGACGAAGCCGGAGCAATACGGTGAATTCGGTAAATTGATTGAAAGTACCGGATTGACAAGTTTATTGAGTGTTCGTGGTCCTTTTACTTTGTTCTTGCCTGATGATGAGGCTATGAAACAATATTATAAAGAACACAACATTTCTTCACTCGATGAATTAAGCCAGCAGGCTAAGATTGAGTTGGTATACAATCATCTTGTTCCGAATGAAATTGGCTCTGGTGATATTCTTCTTGGAGCGTTGAGGGATACCAATGCGCTCGGCGATTATTTGGTTACCGAGTTTTCTGGGTCTGACATTATTGTAAATAAGCAGGCTAAGATTGTTAAGCGTGATATTGAGACAGCTAATGGATACATTCATTTAGTTGATCACGTGATAGATCCGGTTACAGCTAGTATATATGATAAAATTGCATCAGATCCTTCCTATAGTCTCTTTACAAAGGGGCTGGAAATTACAGGTTTAAAAGATACATTGCAATTAATCAAATTCCCGTATGGTAAAAAAAGCGCTCGTACTCGTTTTACCTTATTGGCCGTTCCGGATACTACATATAACCGATATGGGATCCATTCCATATCTGAACTTATTGCCCGGTATACAAATGCGCCAGACAGTGTAACTTTCCTTCGTAATGGCTTTTATCGCTATATGGAATATCACTGCTTGGCTGGAACGTTCTATCTGTCTGACTTCAAAACAAAATTATATCCTATTCTTTCAAGTGACAACAACGTATCTGTCACGATTGATACGGACTATAAGTTGAACTACGACAAAAAAACAACCTATTACACAGGCTTTAACGTTGATTTGTCTAATGTTCCATCGAAAAATGGAGCCATTCATTCCATTAAAGATTTATTACCGGTTATTCAACCTGACCCAGTAGTTATGACAATTGAAACTACGGATTACTTTGATATGAAGCAAGGTGATTATTTCGGAAAATATTATAAGAAATGGGGTGGCGATGTTGGCTTAACTCAGTTTGAGAAAATCAAATATGAAGGTGACTATTTGCAGTATTACTACAAAAATCATGATACAGGGGAGTTGTTAAATGACGACTGTCTTAATATGAATGGTTTTTGGTGGATCGAAATTACAACACCAAAGGTAATGAGAGGTAGCTACAGGGTAACCGCTAACTTGTGGTCTGGTCAGATGGATTATGAGGTTTATATTGATGGTGTTAAAACTGCGACAGTTTCATCTTCTGACCCTGCTAAAACAACCAGTTGGGGTGAATTTACTTGGACAAATACAGTGGAGCACAAGATTAAGATTGTGAATATTAGTTGGGGTTTGCTTTTCTGGGATACAGTAATCTTTACCCCGATTAAATAATGAATTCTGTCCAATAACCTAATATCGCTTGAAATGATAAAAAATAACCGATTTGATATGACAAAAAAAGTCTCATATTCGACCTGTTTCTCCATAATGATATTAATTATCGCTGTTTTGGGACTCAAGCCCGTAATGGCTCAGGAAGCAGGTGTAAGTGTGAAAGGTATTGTTCTGGAATCAGGTACTGGTTTGCCGCTTAAACAGGTTTCTGTTTCAGTGGCGTCTACCGGTAAAACCGCAGATACCGATGAAAAAGGCTCTTTTACAATTACTGTTCCTGATAAACAGGCTGAATTGATTATTAACCTTCCTGGTTATAACAAACGTAATATATATCTGAATGGCCGCGATTTTCTTACAATCTCGCTGGTTTCTTCAGATTATAACTCTTTCGACAATTCTTTTAATAGTCCTTTGGGCTCTCGACTGTTGAAAGATGCTAGTTTCACCGTTTCAAAAGTGACTGCTGCAGATTTCAATAACTCAAGTCAAACCTCTTTTGATCAAGAATTGCAAGGACGAGTTCCTGGCTTGTCTGTTACAGAACAATCAGGTATGCCCGGACATAAAGCATACCTGAATATTCGGGGTTTCTCCTCACTCTATGGAAAGTCAGAGCCATTGATGATTATAGATGGGATGATTCACGATTATACTTATGCTAATAATAGCTTGATCGAGGGATTTTCTGTAAATCCACTGGAAGTTGTCGATCTTGAGGACATAACTGATATTACTGTGCTTAAAGATGGGACAGGGTTCCTTGGCGCGGCAGGAGCGAACGGTGCGATCAATATTAACACTGAGCAGAAAAGCGAGGCTAGTACGATCATTAAGATGACTGCCTATACTGGAGTGTCGTTTGCTCCTCAGGCACTTGACGTTCTTAATCCAACTCAATTTAAAAGTTTATTTGCTGATGAGTTAGCTAGCCAGGGATATAATCAGTCTCAGATTAATACTAAATATCCGTGGCTAAATGGTAGTTCTGGCTCTGATGGGTATTATCGTTACAATAACAATACCAATTGGCAGGATTTGATTTATAAGCCAGCTACATTACAGAAATATCACTTTTTCCTGAAAGGTGGTGACGACATCGCTACCTATAACATTTCTACTGGTTATCTGAAGCAGCAAGGAATGTTTGACGAGTCTGCCTACTCTCGGTTTAACCTTCGAATTAATGGGAAAATCAATATTACAGAAAAGTTCTCTATTGCACCAAATGCTAAATTGTCATTGGCAGATTATAAGGTTCCCAATTTAGGTCCTAGTGCATGGAAGAGTCCTATTATGGCTGCGTTACAGAAATCTCCATTGATGGGACCTTATGCAAAAGATGAAAGTAATGGTCTTGATCTTCCTTATCTGGATGATATTGGTGCGTTCAATATCAGTAATCCTAAAGCTTTGGTGGACAATGCAACTGGTTCAAATCGGAATTATCATTTTTTGAGTTCAGTTGATGCACAGTATAAGTTTAGTGAACGTTTGATACTGGCGACGCTTGTGGGTATAGATTTTAACAATTCCAGAGAGAATATTTTCCTGCCGGATAACGGGGTTGTCCAGATTGATTCGGCAGCCAATAGTCCCGGCGACTTTGTAAATGAATACCGTTCAAGCCAAAATCATACCTACCTGGTTTACAATACGAAAACAAAGAATGGTCATTCATTGATGGCGCAAGGCGGTTTCCGTTATATGAAAAATACTTATAAGTATGATCAGGCACTAGACTTAAATACTCCGTCAGATGACTTCAAAAGTTTGGGCCAAGGATCAAAATATTCTTTCCTTAGAACTGCTGTTGGAGATAGTCGCGGCTTAGTTTGGATATCATATTATGGTAGTGCTAACTATAGCTTTAGAAATAAATATTTTTTAAGTGGTAACGTATCGTACGATGGAAATTCCGCTGTTAATAAAAACAATCGTTATAATTTCTTCCCATCAGTTGCTGCTGCCTGGCGTGTTTCTTCTGAGAAATTCCTTTCATCGGCTAAATGGATAGATGATATGAAATTTCGCGGAGCTTATTCTGTCGCAGGTAATATGTTTAGTTCTATTTACGATTATTCTAAATTGTATTATACTTCTACCAGAATCAATTCTATGGGTGTAATTGTGAGGGAAGCCATCCCGAACGAAAACCTCGAACTTGAAAAGAAAACAACTGTGAGCGGCGGAATTGATCTGTCACTATTTAAACAGGTTGCCAACATTCATGTCGATTTCTATAAATCAAGTGTCGATAATTTAATCATAGGACAGGAATTGCCTGAGAGCGTTGGGTTCACTCATTATTTCGATAATGGTGGTAAACTTGAGTCGAAAGGCGTTGAAGTTTCTGCTGATACAAGAGTCCATTTTGGTAATGTTATCTGGACTTTGGGAGCATCTGTAACGAAGCAGAATACTGAAATTACTGATCTGAAATTTATTAAGGCTGGGGTGAAGGACGTAATAACTCCGATTGAAGGTGGTGAATATATTACTTCGGTTGGAAATGCGGTAAACGCGTTCTACGGATATAAAACTGAAGGGATTTTTACTTCCAGTTCAGATGCAGACCAATACATTGGTCCGAAAGGAACACACATGCAAGCTGGTGACGTCAAGTTTGTTGATGTGGATGGAAACAAAACTATCAATGCTGCAGACAAACAGATTATTGGCGATCCGAATCCGGATTTATTTGGAGGTATCAGCACTTCTCTTTCTTACAAAAACTTCTCGCTTTCCGCTTTCTTCAATTATTCAGTTGGGAATGATATCTACAACTATGTGAAGTATCGCTCGGAAGCCATGGACTCATATGCCAATCAGTCAATTGCCGTTCTAGATCGTTGGTCAGATAGCAATACCGGAGGAAAATTGCCTAGAGCCGCTTATGGAGACCCATCAGGAAATGCTGCATTCTCGGATCGTTGGATTGAGGACGGCTCATATCTGAGGTTGAAACAATTGACTGTGAGCTACACTCTTCCGTCTTTGTCTGGTGTTTATAAAGGAATTACAATTTATGCTACCGGTACCAATTTGTTGACCTTCACCAAATATTCCGGTTACGATCCTGATTTTCTTTATTCAAACAATCCATTCTACATGGGCGTTGACTATGGAAAGATGCCTCAAAACAAATCTTTCATCATAGGCTTGAAATTAGATTTATAACAGGATAAATTCGAATACAATGAAAATGAAATCAAGAATAAAAATATTCCAACTGTTGGCGATCGTAGTAATTTTGTTTGCCAGTTCATGTAGCGATTCGTTCTTTGATGAGCAGGCCGGTGACAGAATTACTCCTGACCAGCATTATATGTCGTATATTGATGCAATGGTCACAATGGAAGGGGCAATTACTCCACTAAAAGCGGCACTCCCAAATCTCATTTTGATTGATGGATTAAGATCTGATCAGATGGATGTAACTAACAACGCCGACGGGTACCTTCAGGCTATTAATTCGCAGGAATTTTCTGCTGATAATCCATATCTTGACGCTTCTGATTACTATAAAGTAATTATTAATATCAATGAAGCTTTATTGAATATTAATAAAGTATTTGAAAGGGATAGAAATTTTGATGCGTATGTAACTCATTATTACAAGGGTGCTCTTATCGGAGAGCGGAGTTGGGTCTATCTGCAAATTCTAAAGCTCTATGGAAAAGCTGTATTAATTAAAGATAATATGGCCAGCCTTCCATCGAATTTGGATCAAAGTACCTTAAGTAAGGAGGCATTGCTTGATACGCTTATTAATCAGACTTTACCTTACATTTTTGATCCCAATGTTGACAAGCACATAGAAATAGAATTTCCATATGAATTAGGTGGTGGACACCACTATGTAAATTCTAAAGGTGTGGTTGGAGAGTTATACCTCGAAAAGGGAGAGTATGCAAATGCGATCAAATATTTGAAAATGGCCTTGGAGAGTTATAACAATTCAACCGGAATGTATAAAGTTGACAAGACCTATTTAAATGAGACATGGAGGAATATATTCATTAGTGCTGAAAATGGTTCGTCGGAAAACATTGCAACTTTTCCTTATAATATGAACGAGGATCAGGATAATCCACTTCCCAAAATGATGATGTATTCAGATCAATTTGTTGTGAAACCGACTCAGCTACTGGTCGATTCATTCAAGAATCAGGTTCAGTTGAAAGGCCTTATTGGTGATATCGCACGTGGAATGGGAGTAACTATCGATACATCAAGTACAGGAGTTCCGTTCATTAACAAGTATTCAGTAGATAGAGGTGAGCCGTTGAGCTCTGATATTGTATATTCGAGAGCCGCTGATTACCATTTATTACTTGCGGAAGCATTGAATCGCTCTGGCGACGAAAAGACCGCTCTTATCATTTTAAATTCTGGGTTTAGTAACGAGAAATCAAAGCCTGCTGCTTATTTCAAATGGAGTTCAAATCTTGGAGTTCGTGGTCGTGCATACCTAATGCCTCGTGTTGTTCCTGATAGTATAAATGTTATTAGTGGAACTGATACCACTAAAATTGCATTTCAGGGAGAAGATCGCATTCGCTTCGTGGAAGATCTAATTATGGATGAGAGAGCTATGGAACTTGCGTTTGAGGGAAAGCGCTGGTTCGATCTTGTTCGTGTTGCTACCAGGCGTAATGACCCATCTTATCTGGCAGACAAAGTTGCTGCTAAATTTATGGGTACTCCAAAATATGAGGCCGTTAAAGCAAAACTAATGAATCCTGCAAATTGGTACTTGCCCGTTCGCTAAGGAGATTGTAATAGCTAATATTTTAGTCTTCCTATAGACATGGAGGGGCTGCCGTATATAATCACGGTAGCCCCTTTTTTATATAACTGGATACTGAAATTACGGTTTCAATATTTATGTTTCACTTTTCCTTCGCAGAATCCAGTCTATTTTTTTGCAGATTTTTTTCTATTGGAGCCTTTAATTCATACTGCAATTTGTTGCTTTTACAATTTGTTCGGCTATATTTGTAATAGCTAAAATTAAATATTAATTAAAACTTCATTTATGAAAAAACTCTTTACTTTATTATTGAGTGTTTTTTTGTATGCAGTTGTAATGGCGCAGCCTGAGGCAACAATCAAAAAAACAGATGTAGCCCCAACAATTGACGGTTATGTTGATGATGTTTGGGAGACAGTTGATCCGATTGCAATAGACGTCCCTTTTAAAACAGAAACTCCAACGGTCGGTGATAGTTGGTGGAAAGCGCTTTGGGACGATAGCGGTATTTACTTGTTGGTCTATATTGATGATGATGTTTTTGTTCCTGCCTACATG
>JAEWME010000281.1 GCA_023393265.1 Bacteroidota bacterium
TGATGGCACTTTCGACTAAAACTGGCGAAACTGCATGGGAAACTGCCCGAAGTACGAAGATTTCGTGGTCGTCGCCCATTTTGGTGAATACAGGCAGTCGGGTGGAGGTCATTCTCACCACCAATCCGAATGTGAATGGCTACGATCCGCAGACCGGTAAAGAGCTTTGGAACATTGCCTGCCTTTCCGGCGAAGTAGGCCCATCAGCAGGGTATGCCGACGGAATGGTGTTTGCCGCCAACGAATACGCCAAGCTGGTTGGGATAAAAATTGGTGGTGCTCCGGAAATCGTTTGGGAAGCCGACGAATTTTTGCTTGAAGTTGCCAGTCCGCTGGCGGTGTACGGACTGCTTTATGTGGCCACATCCTATGGTGTGCTGGCTTGCTACGATGCCAAAACAGGCGAAAAGCTTTGGGACCAGGATTATGGAGAAGGTTTTTATGCGTCGCCGGTTTCTGCTGACGGAAAAGTGTATGCAACAGATATGTCGGGCAAAACGCACATCGTGAAAACAACCCGCGACTATCAACTGGTGGGCACGCCCGAACTGGGTGAAAAAGTGGTTTGTTCACCTGTTTTTCAGGATGGGAAAGTCTATCTGAGGGGAATGAATAATTTGTATTGCATCGGAAAATAGAATGCCGGAATGGCCGTCAAACTTTTGCGTGAGCATAATCGAATGCCAAAACGAGGACAAAGGGTAAATAAAGAGGTAACAAGGTGAATACTACAAATAATATACGACAAGCGGTTGATGCAATTCTGGTAGAAAAAGGGACCGGCGAAGGTGCCGTGATCCCGGTTTTGCAGGCCATTCAGCACGAATTCAATTACCTTCCGGAGAAAGCGCTCCGCTATGTTTGCGAACAATCGCAAATTACGCCGGAACAGATCGTTGGGGTGGCATCGTTTTACTCGCAGTTCAGGATGCAACCGGTTGGTGAGCATATCATCAAGGTTTGTGTCGGAACAGCTTGTCACGTAAAAGGTGCAGGCCAGGTTTACGATGCTTTTCGTCGCCATTTTAACCTGACAGGACAAGAAGAAACGGATGCTTCGCGACGTTTTACCATCGAGAAAGTTTCGTGTCTGGGTTGCTGTACGCTGGCACCGGTTGTTCAGATTGATGAAGTAACTTATGGTCATGTGGCTTCTGACAAGGTTGCCAACGTGATTGCTGACTTCGAAAAACATGCTGCCATTGGCGGTACTAAAAAAGGTATTTTCAGAGAGGCTGACGGATCGGAAATTCAGGGCGAAATTCGTATCGGGCTTGGTTCCTGCTGTGTTGCATCTGGTAGTGAAGAGGTTAAAAAGGCAGTGGAGGAAACCGTTGAAAATACAGGAATCCGCATCAGCCTGAAAAATGTTGGTTGTGTGGGTATGTGCCACCAGGTGCCTCTGGTGGAAGTGATACCGCAAAACGAAAAGCCGACTCTTTATGCCAAAGTTCGTCCGGAGGAAATCAAGAGCATTATCGAAAATCACTTTAAACCGGCCGGTACTTTGAGTAAACTGAAAAACGGCATTTACCGTTTTTTCGAAAACATGCAGACCGACATGGTTTGGGATGGTGTGAAGCAGTATTCTATTGATGCGCGCGAGAGACAGGTTTCCGACTTTCTCGACCGGCAAATACCAATTGCCACGCAATACCGTGGGATCATCAATCCGTTAGACATCGAAGAATATAAATCGCACGAGGGTTTTGTGGCCATGAAACGCTGCCTGACAGAGCTTTCGTCCGAAGAAATTATACAAACCGTCAAGGACAGCGGACTGCGTGGCCGCGGAGGCGCTGGTTTTCCAACGGGCATGAAATGGAGCCTGGTGGCAGCGAATCATTCGGATGTGAAATACCTGATTTGCAATGGAGACGAAGGTGACCCCGGCGCTTTTATGGACCGCATGTTGCTCGAATCGTACCCGTATCGCGTGATTGAAGGAATGGTGATTGCAGCGAAGGCTGTTGGTGCCACTCACGGATTTTTCTACATCCGTGCCGAATATCCGCTGGCGGTAAAACGAATCAGGCAGGCGCTGATTAATTGCAGGGAAAATAACCTCATTGGTGACAATATTCTGGGGAGCGGCTTTTCTTTCGATGTGGAAATTTATGAAGGGGCCGGGGCATTTGTTTGTGGCGAGGAGTCTGCTTTGATGGAATCGATTGAGGGGCATCGGGGATTTCCGCGCATTCGTCCGCCATTTCCTGCCGAATCGGGTTTGTGGGGAAAACCCACGCTGATCAACAATACCGAAACTTACGCCCAGGTATCGTACATCATTCGCGAGGGATCGACCAAATTTGCTGCAATAGGGAAGGGTAGGAGCAAGGGAACCAAGGTTTTTGCGCTGGCCGGAAAAGTGAACCGAGGTGGTTTGATTGAAGTGCCGATGGGTATCACCGTCAGGCAAATTGTAGAAGAGATCGGTGGTGGTGTGCAAAATGGTAAAAAATTCAAGGCCGTGCAAGTTGGTGGTCCTTCGGGTGGCTGCGTCCCGGCACAGTTGTATGATACGCCCATTGATTATGAGTCGCTCACCGAAGTGGGCGCGATGATGGGTTCGGGTGGCCTGGTTGTACTCGACGAAGACGATTGCATGGTTGATATAGCCCGGTATTTCCTTTCCTTTACCCAAAGCGAATCGTGCGGTAAATGTACTTTCTGTCGTGTAGGTACCAAACGAATGCTCGAAATCCTGAATAAAATAACTTCAGGAAAAGGAACTGAAAAAGATTTGGATGAGCTGGAATATTTGGCCGACTGGACGAAAAAAGGCAGTTTGTGCGGATTGGGAAAATCGGCTCCTAACCCGGTTCTGTCTACGCTGAAATATTTCAGGGAAGAGTACGAAGCTCATATTGAGGGTAAATGTCCTGCCGGAAAATGCCAGCAGCTGATTAAATATCAAATTAACGATTTGTGCATTGGCTGCACCAAATGCGCCCAGAAGTGCCCGACTGAAGCGATTTTATTTAAGCCGCACGAAAAGCACGAAGTGATTGCAGATTTGTGCATCAAATGCGATGCTTGTCGTCAGGCATGCCCGGCGGATGCTGTGGAGATTGTGTAGGTTAAGAGGTCTTAATGCAATGCCGGTTCAAACGTGTGATGACCCATGAGTAGGGGTTGTTTTTGATTCGGTTGTCTCTGTTTCATAGCGCTTCAAATCCTCTTGATATGAAAAAAACGACACTCTTTTTTTGCTGATTGTTTTTCTGTTTTCCTGCTCAGAAAAGCGGCCTGTTGCCAATCCGCAGGAATTGATTGATGCAGACATTGCATTTTTCGACTTTTCAATGATAAACGGCTATCAAAAAGCTTTCATCGAATTTGCGGATGACAGCGCTGTTTTGCTGAAGAAAGACCACATGCCCATTCTAGGCAAGCAAAATCTCATCAAAAGTTACGAGGGAACTTCAGATTCGGGAATGGTGCTCGTTTGGAAACCGGAGAAAGCGGTTGTTTCATCAGGCGGAGACCTGGGTTATACATACGGGTTTTGGACTTTTATTGCCTATGGCGACACTTCGAAGGGCAAATATCTGACCGTATGGAAACGGGACTCTTCCGGCCACTGGAAATATGTGGCAGATGCAGGAAACGAAGGACTCGGCAGGCAGTAGGCTTATTCTTCAAATAATTCGTTCAGGCTGGCGAAATAGTTCTCCTCCCAACCTTCAGCAATATTTTCGTAAGCTTCGTCAGGAATATTGGTTTGTACCACTTCCATGCTTGTCCCTTTTTTATCAGGATGCAATTTGATGGTTACAATGGATCGTTTGTCCTCGTCATCCTCACCAAAATACCATTCCTGAACAATTTTGTGGTCTTGTTCAAATTCCAGATTCATCCCGCAAATGCTTTCATTCCAAAGCGAAAACTCGGTGTTCGGAATTGGCTCCATTACGGCATCTTCGCCCGTCCATATTTCAATCATGGCTTTATTGGTCAGCGCATTATAGACGTCGGCCGGAGATGCAGAGATACTAAAGTATTTTTTAAAAGTTTTCATCAGGAATGTATTTGAATTTCATTCAAAGTTAATTGACTTTTTTTCGTTTGTAAGTGTGCTTGCTTATTTTGTACGAAAAGCCAATTGTCATCAGTTGGCGGGTCTGCCATTTAGGTTTGTAAATTTCATTTCCGGCGGCATCCATTTTACCGGTCGGGAAAGTAACATTGTCGTCGTACAGCATATAAAGGTTCACACTCATGTTAATGCGGTTTGTTAGCTGAGCAACCAGCGTGTTTTCCCAATTCACATCCAGCTTTTTGAATGGCTGCTGGTAGTTGAGGAACATTTTGTATTTGGTTTCGAAGCTGATTTGCTTGTTGAAATCTATTTTGTAGCGAAGGTCGGTATTGAGACCTGGCTCCCAGTAACTTCTGCTGCTGGGAGATACCCCATACCGGGTTTGATCAATTTTGGCAGTGTCACGAACAAAGACATACTTGGCCGTAATAGGCGAGATAAATAACGAGAAGTTTGGGTTGGGTTTGTAGTCGAGACCGAGCTTAAATAATGTTTTGGCCGGTGACAGGTAGCTTGAAATAGGGGTTGTTTTATCCGGATAATTATACCCGTTAAAAAATTGGGTTACAAAGTCTACCTCGGTTGAGTAATACCATTTTTTAAATGCGCTCAATCCAAATCTTGAGATCAACTCTATCTTGTCGTCGTTCTTCTGCGTCTGGTTCAGGTCGCCGCCCTGGCGTACCCAACCGTTTCTTACTTCGGCGCTGTTTTCCCATTTCACTTTCGAGCCTTCGGTGTAGTTTGCATACCCCTTCAGTACCATCAGGAACGAAAAAGCAGAATTACCCCCGGCTTTCCAGTTGTTCAGGTAGGTTTGCGTGAATCCAAAAGTTCCGTTTCCTCCTAATTCCCAAGGCGAAACCACCACATATTTTTTTTGAATGGCGTTTAACTTCTTTTCTGGAATGAATGATTTGAATTCGAACTCACGACGTTCTTTTTCTGCGATCCTGTTAAAGGTCACATCGTCGTCGATGGCGATGCCAATTACATGTTTGTCGATGTTCATCATCCTGATACCCAATGAGTCGTTTTGCACGTTTTTAATGTAGAAACGCTTGATGGTTCGTTGGTTATTCTTCAGCATCAGTTGCATGGGGCTTCCGGTGAGGCTTTGTATCCAGACCGAAACCGAGTCGTTCTCTGCATGGCGTTGCAACGCTTTCACAAAGAAGTTGATCGAATCATTGACTGCCCGCACTATTGAGTCGTTGTAATGAATAAGAATTCCAGTGTTTTGTGTTTTTAGCGAATCGCTCAACTGTTGTTGCAACGAGTCGGAAAATACACGCACGGCATATTCGCGGTATGCGTTTATAATTGAGTCTGGATTGGTTTTCTGCACCATCCGGTTATAACGGTTTCTGGCATTTTCGAGTAACCTGCTGCGCAGTTGTTCCCGGGATTTGATGCGTGCAAAGCTGTTGGGTTTATGTTTTAGCGAATCCGGATTGGCCATCACATTTTTTAGGCTGTCGGGTAGTACAATTCCTGTCAATTCAAGAATTGACTTTTCATCCCCTGCAGCGATCGGTTCTTTGCGGTTTGCTTCAAGCTTTTTCAGATCGTCCGTCAGTGGAATCGACTTCATATCAACACCATTCCATATCGCCCGGTCGAGTTGCTTCATTTTTTCAAGAATGTTTTGCTGGCTAAGGTAGCCTTTCACGCTAAGCGAGTCGCTCACATATTCGGGCGAACGGTAAATGTAGCGTAAATCGGCTTGCTCCTGGAAACGGTTCAACCGGGTAAGAATGCTGTCGATGTGATCGTCTTCAGCATAATGGATCAGTCCAATGACTGTTTTCAGAATTTCAGGATTTTCGGTTTGCCAGCCGTTCCTGCCTTGGGTGTATTTTTTTAGGTAATCAATACTTAGTTGAAGGGTGTCAGTAGTTTCCTTGTTTTTATCTTTTTTTCTGGGGGATGGATTGGTTTCTGCAAAAGTTGAAACACTGATCAGGATCAGAAATCCTGCGCAAAGTTCTTTAAGCTTCATAATTTATCGGTTAATTGGCAATATAAAAACGCAAGTTTTTAAATCATGTTGTCCGGCTTTCAAAAATCAGGCCATTTCAGGTTACCATTTCGTAAACGGATGTCCGGAGAGATAGGAATTATAATAACGCTCGTCATGCGTCACTTCTTCCTGAATCCATTCGGGCAATTTAATAACCTGATCGGCCGAATTTAGTTCAACTTCAGCAATGATCAGACCGGCATTTTCTCCAGAAAAAACGTCCAACTCCCAGCAAAGACCTTCAAAATAAACTTTATAGCGAATTTTTTCCACCGGATGAGAAACCGCCATTTGCATCATCTCCGCTGCATACGAAACCGGGATTTCGTATTCATACTCCGGTCTGGCTATCGTCTCTGTTCGGCCTTTGATGGTCAGAAATGCCCGTTCTCCGGCAATCCTAATCCGGACTGTTGGTGCCGGAAAAACACTCAGGTAGGCCTGAATCATTTTCGTTCCTCCCGTTGTCGGCTGCCATTTTGTTTGGTCAATCAGGAATTTACGTTCAATTTCGAGGGCCATCTTTGTTGCGTTGGTTTTTGTTAACTTGCAGCTACAAAAATACGATAACTGTCATGATCTCACGTGAAATTGCCGTTAAACTTTTGGATGAGCACATTAGAAATCCGAACGAGACGAAACACGGTTTTATAAATGTGTCTATGGTGAAGTTGCCTGTTTATAAGGCACTTTAGTCTTCACAACGAATTCCGGCGGATCAACTGAAAGGGACTTTTGATTTGCTCAAATTTTCCGGACAGGATCATTTGTGCCGCCAATTGCCCGATTTCTTCATGGTTGGTGGAGATGGTCGTAATTCCGTCGCAAAGAATTTCCTTTACCTGGTTTTCGTTATACGAAACTACGCCGCAGTCTTTTCCCGGCGTCAGGTTCATTTGTTTAATCCGCCGGATGAACGTGTACAAGTCGTCATCAGAGATAACAATGTAAGCTTCTCCTTTTTGTATTTCGGTGTTTTCCATTCCGTCGGTAATGGCGTATTCAAAACCGTTTACCTGGCAAAAAATCCTGAATCCGCGGACAATATATGCCGGGTAATATTCCGTTTGCGGAAAAATCAGGTTTAGCCTTTTGTATTTCTTTAGCAAATCGAGCGCACACGAAAGCGCTGTTTGAATGTCTTTATCGTACTCCTGATAAACCACCGGATATTCTTTCAACTCTTCAGAAAAGCGGTCGACAATGAGCACTTTTTCGCGCGGAATGAGTTTTACCACTTCGGCAATGTTGGTATTTTCGTTCCTGAAATGTGGCAGAATCACGAAATAATCATAATTGCTCAGGTTATTCCTGATAATTGATTCAAATTCTTCAGGATCGTAGTTGTAAATGAAAACATCGACACTGGCTTTTGGCCCCATTGTTTTCACAAACGAATAATAGATGCTCCTTTTATAATTGCTTAGTTTGTTGAATATTAAGCATATTTTGAGCTTTTTGCCTACGTTTGTCTGGTTGATATAATAGCCTTTGCCGCGGACAGCCACGACAATGCCTTTCTTTTTCATGTAGAGGTAGGCCTTTTCGACCGTGTCGCGCGATAGCAAAAGTTCTTCGCTGGTTTCGTTAATCGACGGGATGCGCTGACCGTGCTTGAAAATACCGGCTTCAATGTCAGAAACAAACAGATCGACAACCTGCCTGTATTTAGGTACTTCCGATTCGGCATCTATTTTAAGATAATTCAGCATGATCAGCTTTTAAAACGCTCGAAAATACAAAAAAAGGCAAACCGTTGGTCTGCCTTTTCGTGAAGCGTTTATCGATGTGGATCGCGCCGGATCCGCTTTGATTTAAATTTCTCCTGCCAGTTTTTTCCGGAGTAAGGTTGGTATTTCTGCCGGCTCTTTGGCTACAGGAACACCTGCGGCGTTGAATGCGGCAATTTTTTCGGCAGCGGTTCCCGAGCCACTCGAAATGATTGCACCAGCGTGCCCCATTCGTTTTCCGGGAGGCGCTGTTTGTCCGGCGATGAATGCAACAACCGGTTTGGTCATTTTCTCAGCAATGAATCTGGCGGCTTGTTCTTCGGCATCGCCACCAATTTCACCAATCAAAACCACCGCTTTGGTGTCGGGATCGTTCTCGAAGCGCTCTAGCAAATCGATGAAATACAGCCCGGCAACCGGGTCGCCACCGATACCAACACAGGTTGTCTGTCCAAAGTTGTTTAATGTCAGTTGGTTCACTACTTCGTAGGTCAAGGTGCCGCTGCGTGAGATAAAGCCAATGTTTCCTTCTTTAAAAATCATCGACGGCAAAATGCCCACCAGCGACTCTCCGGGAGTAATCAGCCCGGGGCAGTTAGGACCAATAAGCAAGGTACCTTTTTGCTTCAGGATAGGTGTTACACGGATCATATCCTGAATCGGAACACCTTCGCTGATGGCAATTACCAATTCGATGCCGGCTTCCGAAGCTTCCAGAATAGCGTCGGCGGCATAGGCTGCAGGCACAAAAATGATCGAAGTGTTTGCTCCTGTAACTTTTACTGCATCGTGAACCGAGTTGAAAACAGGCACGCCATTCACTGTTTCACCTGCTTTTCCGGGAGAAACACCTGCCACGATGTTGGTTCCGTATTCTTTCATTTTGCCGGTATGGAACTTGCCATCCCGTCCGGTGATTCCCTGAACCACCAGCTTTGTATTTTTATTTACTAAAATGCTCATTTGGATGAAAATTGGTTTGTTGTATTGATTTGTCGATGCTTAGTTTATTGCTTGCTTAGTTCGATGGCTTTTTGTGCAGCTTCGCTCATCGAGCTGACGGTTGGCAGTCCCGTTTGTTTCAGGATGGCCAGACCTTCTTCTGCATTTGTGCCCGATAACCGAACCACAATCGGGATGTCGGTAGAAATGATTTCGAGCGCTTTGATCAATCCTTTGGCAACATCGTCGCAACGAGTGATACCACCAAAAATATTGATCATTACAGCTTTTACGTTTTTGTCCGACAACAGAATATTCATGGCGTCAATCACTTTCTGCGGGTTCGAGCTTCCGCCGATGTCGAGGAAATTTGCTGGCGACCCGCCATATAATTTGATCATGTCCATGGTTGCCATGGCGAGCCCAGCCCCATTTACCATGCAGCCGATGTTTCCGTCCAGCTTAATGTACGAAAGCCCTTTTTCGTGAGCCGCAATTTCTTTTTGTTCATCTTCGTCGGGTTCGCGCATGGCCAGAATTTTCGGCTGGCGATACAAGGCATTGTCGTCGAAGTTCATTTTGCCGTCAATGGCCAGTACATCTCCGTCGGGAGTTAAAATCAGCGGGTTTATTTCGGCCAGCGTGGCATCGGTCTCGACGTATAATTTGTAAAGTTTTGTCAGGATTGAAGCGGCTTTTTGCGCCGGTTTGATGTCGCCAAATAGCTCCATCGCGATGTTGCGCGCCTGAAAATCGAGCAGGCCTGTCAGCGCATTTACCGGATATTTGATGATTTTCTCCGGATTGGTCTTTGCCACTTCTTCGATTTCTACGCCACCTTCGGCGCTGGCCATCAGGGTTACGCTTTTGGTGTTGCGGTCGTTGACAAAACCGATGTAAAATTCTTTCTCGATGTCGGCAGCGCGCGTCACAAGCACTTTTTCAACTTTGTAGCCTTTGATGTCCATTCCTAGAATTTGCCTGGCAACAGTAACCGCTTCTTCAACGTTTTTTGCAAGTTTTACCCCTCCGGCTTTTCCGCGGCCGCCAACCAAAACCTGCGCTTTGACTACGACCATGCAATTGAGCTCACGGGCAGCATTCTCAACTTCGCTTACCGTGTAGCACAAAATACCATCGGGAACAGGAATGCCATAATTCCTGAAAATTTGTCTGGCTTGATATTCATGAATCTTCATTTCAAGTAATATTATTGGTTAGTATGATTTTTTATCTTTTCAGTAAAAATCAGTTTCTGTCAAAAGGTGCTTGGTGCCTGAATTTAAGTTGCAGATAAATATCTGTATAAATAGATAAATAACGACTTCTATTTTTACATTTATAGAACATATCAACACAGAAAAAACTTTTTGGTTTTTGAAAAATTCGCTGGTTATTAAATAAGGAAAGTTTCGCTGGATTAAATCTGATTTAAGTCAACCAAATTCGGATCAAATTAAAACCGGCTTGTCTGCTGGTATCTTTTTTTCGTCTATTTTTGCAGGACAAAAAAAGCAACAACATGTTCGAAGAAGTAAAGCAGGTTTTGAAACAAGAGGCAGAAGCGATTCAAAATATCCCCGTCAGCGACTCGTTTGAGAGAGCCATTCAGATTATCGAAGAACGCGTTCACAGGCAAAAGGGAAAGCTGGTTGCCTCAGGAATGGGAAAGGCCGGACAGATTGCCCTGAATATTGCCACAACTTTTAGCTCGACAGGAACCCCCGCCGTTTTTCTTCATCCGAGCGACGCGCAACATGGCGATTTAGGTGTGATTCAGCCCAATGACGTCCTTTTGCTGATTTCAAATTCAGGGAAAACACGCGAAATTGTGGAACTGGTTGATTTGGCCGAAAACCTGTATGCAGGTCTTCCGCTGATTGTTATTACCAGCGACAAAGACTCTCAATTGGCTCAACTGGCTGATGTTTGTATCGAGACGGGCAACCCGAAAGAAGTTTGCATCCTGGGCCTGACTCCAAGCACTTCGACCACAGTTATGACTGTTATTGGTGATGTACTGGTGGTGATGATGATGAAACAAATTGGTTTCAGTAACGAAGAATACGCCAAACGTCATCATGGCGGATACCTGGGCGACAAATCCAGACGACAAGCCCGAATGGGAAAATAGCCAGATTGGCGGCTTTTGGTTCTCTGCATTTTTTACTGAAACTTCCAATTTATAATTTGAAATAGAATAGATATGCGCATTTTAAAAGAGAAAAGCATCGGGGTGGTGATTGACATTCAGGAAAAACTGGTTCCTGCAATGGAAGAAAGCATGACCTTGGTTGATAACAGCAAAAAGCTGATCCAGGGAATGCAGATTCTTGGTTTGCCTTTGCTGGTTACTCAGCAGTATTCAAAAGGTTTGGGCGAAACCATTGCTGAAGTAAAAGAGTTGATAAGCGACTTTCAGCACATCGAGAAAAAGGATTTTAGCTGTTTCGACGAACCTGTTTTTGCTGAAAAGTTAGCTTTGTCGGGTGCCAGTAATGTAATCATCTGCGGTATCGAATCGCATGTGTGTGTGTTACAGACTGCTGTAGATTTGAAAGCAGCTGGGTATAACCCTATTGTAGTGATGGACTGCGTTTCGTCGCGGTCGTTCGACAATGTTGATCTGGCTGCAGAACGCTTTCGTATGGAAGGAATTACGATGACTTCGTACGAGTCGATTCTTTTCGAACTGACCCGCAGCGCCGGTGCTGCCGAATTCAAGGAAATCTCTAAGCTTGTGAAATAAATGTAATTGTGTGGAGGCTGGGCAACCAGCCTTCGCCATTTATTAAAGCTTTGCATGTGCTTCTGTTTTTATCCCAACATCAGCCATCTGTTTTTACATTATTTGCCTTTTCAAGCAGATGCGGCAGCTTCAATTCCAATCCAAATACCTTGTTTAATTTTTCGATGAGATAAGCCGAAAGAAAAGGCGATTCGAGTTCGATGTTTTGGTGAATAAAGAAGTTGATGTCGCGAAGGCCATAATCAACCCACATTTTGAGGCGTTCCGCCCAGTCGTCGAGCCGTTCCCGGTCGCTTTGCGGATTGTTGGCTCCTACATAACGAACAAATAGTTTGGGCGTAGTAAGGCGCATGTGCAACAAATCGCGCCTTCCGGCTGTGTCAACCAAAATATTACAAATCCCGTGTTTCTCGAACAACTGGCATACTTCGTCCGAGATGGACTGGTCGTTGAACCATTCGGTATTTCTCAATTCGACAGCAAGCGGAATAGCCCTCGGAAATTCTTCCACAAACTTTACCAACCTGTCGTAATTTTTATACCTGAAATTATCATGCAATTGCAGAAATACCATGCCTAGCCGGTCTTCGAAGTTGCTGATATTGTCGCAATATTCGGCTGTTAGCTGTTGTACCTCGTTTAGCCTTCGCATGTGGCTGATGCTTTGCGTAATTTTCGGGAAAAAGCGAAAACTTTTTGGAGTCTTCTCCCGCCACGTAATCACTTGTTGCCGGCTTGGCATGTTGTAAAATGTTGCGTTTAACTCAATGGAGTTGAACTGTGTGGCATAATAAGTCAGTTCGTCTTTTGTTCCTCTCGGGTAGAAATTTTTCAGGTCGGTTTTGTTCCATTTGGCACATCCGATGTAGATATTCAGCGGGCGGTCCTGGTCGTTTTGCTTCAGTATTTCCAGTGTCCGGCTATGGTCAGTCGGCAAACTGAAGTCTATTTTTTCGGGATTTTCGCTTTGTCCAAATTTCATGTTGTATTGTTTGC
>JAEWME010000354.1 GCA_023393265.1 Bacteroidota bacterium
TGCAATTCTAGATTCCGGCACCATTTAATTTTTCAGGATATCCGCCAAAAACTGCAAATGGAAGCTGGTTTTGTGCCACGAATTGCTCTGGTGTTGCGATGCTAAATTTCTCCAGAAAGAATCCAAAATCGTCGCCCGGAATTACGAGCATATCGGCATAATACTTCCCGCAAAACTGATTCAGAGCACAATCACTCAGGTCCGATTTTTCCTGAAGAATCTGAATATTGAGGAAGTCGATCTGGCTTTTGAGCAATGCCTGATAGCCCGAAAGCTTTAGCTCAGCCTCATCGCCGGGATGGCGGCTGAGGTGACACACAGTAATTGAAGCATTGATCTGCGTGGCAAGCTGCGCCAGGTATTTCAGGAACGAAATGTCTTTTTCCTCGAAGCTGGCGACATATAAAATGGTTTTAATCTGATGAAAATCGACCGCCAATGGAAAAATTGCAAGTGGCTTGCTGATGAGGCTCAAGAAATTTGATGCCGGAAACTGGTACTGCTGCGTTTCGGGCCTGGTAAGAAAAACAAAATCTACTTCGGTCATTGAATTGATTGCGCTGGCCACCTTCTGAATGTTGCCAGTCACAAATGAGTCCACTATCCGATCGACAAACTGAACTTCGAAACCGCATCCCAGCAAAATACGCCTGAGAATTTTCTTTCGGTCTTCCTGAACAACCGACTGGTCAAACCTTTCTGATATGTTTCGCAACTCACGGTCGGCTGCCGTCTCTTCCGCGTCGGTCAACGAGACGAACACCGGTTGTAATTCGAGTGTCTGAGCCAAATTGAGCGAATACCCTACGATCTCTTCTACCTGCTCAAATGGGTATATGATGGTTGCAATTTTTTTCATGGCTTTTTGAAATAAAATCAAATGTTCAATCCAGTAAATACTCAGGATCTTCCGGTAACTTTCCGGAATATATAATTCAGAAGCGAAGCAGTTCCTTTCTCGAAAACAGTATAGACAATCCACGACCGGTAACCGGCCAGAATAACCAGGTACTCATTTTCGATTCGCTCTTCGGCATAATGCAGTTGTGTTTTTAAATGCCGCCGGTAGAGCTTGATTTCTGATAACGTGGAAACTGATTTCATTTTTACAGTTGTTTTAGAATTATTGAATCATTCCTATTCATCGTCGTCGTCCTCAAGTAAGATGGAAGAAAATCTCCTCACAAAGTACTGTTCAACAACAAGTTTCCTGATCAGGAAAAAGACAGCTAGCAAAAGCAAAACAAAAGCGATAACCCAAAACAGACCTGCCAGATATTCGCCGGAAACGGAGCCATACCAGATGACAAAGGCTGTTGCTGCGAAAAGGAAAACCAGAAAGGCGATGACAAATACAAACAGGATACTGATTGAAAATACTGCAAGTTTGGTCAGCTTTTCCAGAAATGACAATCGCACAAGATCGGCCCTGATATTCAGGTATTCTTTGACTGAGCTTCCCAGTTCAGCGAAATTATTTGACAAGTCTGTTTTCATGGCGGTTATCTTTTAATTGTTGTTAACTGGCTTTTGCCGATTTTTTCATTTCAGCTTCTGCCGCTTTTGTAGCATTCTTCACGGTTTCCACCGTTTCGTCAACATCGTGCTTCATTCCTTTAATCTTTCCTTCGAGGCGGTCGATTTGTTCGGTAACCTTCCCGGTAACTTTTTTCGAAGCACTTTTCACTTTATTCTTCAGTATCTTTCTTGTTTTTTCACCTTTATGCGGTGCAATTAAGATTCCTGTAACGACGCCGGCTGTAGCTCCCGCTAAAAATCCGACTAAAATGTTTCCTGCTTTGTTCATAACTGTAATTTTAATGATGGTTATTATTTCTGAAAATTGTATTCTACTTGAAGCCCCTGACGCCTCCTGCTATCAACGAGAGGAGAAACAGAATCAGGAAGATAAAGAAGATAACTTTTGCGATTGCGACAGCCCCGGCTGCTATTCCACCAAATCCGAAGATGGCGGCTACAATTGCGATGATGAAAAATGTTATTGCTAAACGTAACATGGCTTTGAGTTTTTGAGGTTAAAATTTGATTCCTACATAAGCCTGAATCACTGTGTTTTTGGCATCGCCAAGCATATCGTAAGAGGGTTTATCGTCTTTGGCCACCTGGTTAAGCCCGAGGTTGTAGTTCACGCCAAAGATCAGCGGATCGAGGTCGAAGCCGATTCCAGCCGTCAAACCATAGTCAATCGTGTTGAAGTATTTCCGGTCAACTTCGTCTTCTGAGTCAATCTGGTATGAATTCAGAACTTCGGCGTTCGTTTCAAGGCCGGCGCTAATCAGGTAACTGGCATAGGGACCGGCAAAGATTGAAAAGTCTTCCGACAGGTTGAATACCAGCTTCACCGGCAGATCGATGTAATGGAGATTAAACTTGGTTTCGCCGTCGGCATAACCGTCGTACTCATATTTCTGACCTTTGATAGAATAGAGCAACTCGGGCTGGATGGCGAATGACTCGCTCAGTGAAATTTTATCGAAAACCCCGACGTGAAAACCGAGCTTCAGGTTTTTGTCGTCGTTGCCATCGGTTGTAAGACTGGAGAAGTTGAGACCTCCTTTGATACCGGCAGAAGAATTCTGCGCGTAACCTGCGGTACAGATTGCCACGAGGGCGAGCACCGCTAAAATTTTCATTGTTTTCATAATCATTGTTTTTTGAGTTTCTATGTTATTTATTCTGAAATATTTCCTCTTTCGGCAGCCTTCTTAAGCTTTTCGTTTGCATAAATGGCCACTTCAACGCGTCGGTTCTGGCTTCGGCCTGCATCAGTCGAATTATCGGCTATGGGCTGTGTTTCGCCATATCCAACTTGTGTAATTCGTTTGGAAGCGACGCCCGACGCGATCAACGAAGAAGCGACCGATCCGGCCCTCCTTTCCGAAAGTTTCTGGTTGTAGCTTTCTGTGCCTTTGTCGTCGGTGTGGCCTTCAATCAAAATTTCGGTGTCATCATACTTTTTGAGTGTTTCGGAGAGTTTCCCGATGTTTTCGCTGGCTTCAGCAGTCAGATCCGAAGAGTCGAAGCCAAACAAAATACCTGAGTTGAAGGTTATTTTAATTCCTTCGCCGATGCGTTCAATTTTTGCACCTTTGATGTCGTTTTCAAGTTCGGCAGCCTGTTTATCCATGTATTTTCCAACGAGTGCTCCGGCGGTTCCACCCACTACTGCGCCAAGAATGGCTCCTTTGGCTGTGTTGTTCGACCGTGAGCCAATCGCTCCGCCGATTACCGAACCAGCTCCGGCACCGATGGCACCTCCTTTGAAAGTTCGTGTTGTGTTGCACGACGAAATGAGAAGTGCCGAACTTAAAATCATTGGTAAAACAATATTCCGTTTCATGTTTCATGTTTTTAATTGTTTCTTGCCTTCCTATATCGAATAACCGTGCCAGAAAAGCCACATAAGACTCAACAAACTAACATTCAAATACTTAAATGATAATCAGGAGACAATTCAGGAACAACAATCACGGGTTGGTGTCTATTCGAGTCCACACTCTGAGGTTTTTCGTCCACATCGTAATCCGGAGAACAAATAGCGCTGAAAGGTCTTTAAACACTGAGAAAACAGAATTCCGAAGCATTTAGAACAAGCCTGAAATGAAGAGAAAGGCCACTGACATGAGCCATTAGCTGCGGATAACAGGAAATGAAGGTGGCGCAAATAACTGAAGGCAACCCAAAGCAACCTGATAATTGCTCTCGACTGCCTGCGTTAACGTGAAAAAGTTTGTGGCTTATTTTCGTTCGAGCTTGAAAATGACATCGAAACCGCTGTCAGTCGATGAGTTGTTGAGCTGAAGGAAAAGGAACTTGAAAAGCTCATATTCGAGCTTCACTTCATATTTATTCATGTCTTTCTGATCGACTTCGCCAAAACGCTGCTCGTAGCTCACAAACAAATCGTTGGTTATGTACTTACCCACAACCACCGTGGCATTGTCGAAACCGCCGTCGCTTTTTACTTCGATGTAGTCAACATCCAGTTTGTTACTCAGGAATTTGGTCACCTGCGACGAAAGCAGCGAAGCCGCCGCGGTACCCGCCAGACTGGCATTACCACTACCCTGCATCGTTTCCTGCTGATCGATAGACAGTTCATTAATGCCTTTTCCAAACAAAATATACGAAAGCGC
>JAEWME010000369.1 GCA_023393265.1 Bacteroidota bacterium
GGATTGGTGGTGAGAATGACCTCCACCCGACTGCCTGTATTCACCAAAATGGGCGACGACCACGAAATCTTCGTACTTCGGGCAGTTTCCCATGCAGTTTCGCCAGTTTTAGTCGAAAGTGCCATCAGTTTGCCACCTTTGTTGGTATCGTATTGAATTAACAACTTGTCTTTATAAACGATCAGCGAAGAACCGTGACCGTAATGATTATCAGGAACACCCAAATTACGGGCCCAAATGCGCTGTCCGTTCATATCGAGCGCCAGCACATCGCCGGTAGCAAAAATGGCAAACACCGCATTTCCGTCGGTTGCCATTGTTGGCGCAGCCAAGCCTGTATCGTTGGTTACTTTCGGCATTTTTGAGGGCGACCCCTGAATATTATCGGCGGCAGCTTCCCACAATTGTTTGCCTGTATTTTTATCCAGACAATACACCATCCGGGCTTGCGCATCAGCCCCGGTAATGAAAAGCTTATCGCCCCAGATTATGGGAGAACTATAACCTGCTTTTGGAATTTTCACTTTCCAGAGTACATTTTTCCCGCCAGCGCCATTCCAGTCGGTTGGTAAATTTTTCTGAAAGGCCACTCCATCACCTTGCGGCCCGCGGAAGAACGGATAGTTGGCATTAATCAGCGCTTGCGTGGGTGGTCCGGCCATAGCAGCAGCCGGTTTGGTTTCCTGAATGGCTGCACTCGCCGTTACCGGGGCGATCTGCTCTCCCGTTCCTGATGGTGTTGCAGTTTCGGCAACTGCATTTCCAGAAACCTGGGTAGAATCAGCCGTTGACGTATTGGTTTCAGCCACTTCAGGAGCAACATTTTCAGTAGTAGTTTCCTGCTGAACAACCGAAGCTTCATTCACCTGATAATCTTTCAAACCGCTGTACGACAAAAATCCTGTACCCAATGCCAGTACAATCAGGCCCGAACCCACGTAAATCACCCATTTTTGAGCAATCAATTTATCGAGCCCGTTCACTTTATCGATGCTATCTATTTCATTCAGTTTCGATTTGGCCGCAAAAAGGTAACGAACAGCCAGTACCGAAACAATAATGCCCAGGAACATCAGGTAAGTACCGGTGCGGATTTGCCACTGGCTGGTAAAATAAGCTTTTCGGGCCATGAGGTCGAACGCCCGGATTTCGGCCTTAAGCGCTTCGTCCGACGGATTTTCGCTCAGCCGTTTTACCAGTTCAGGAATCGTTTTATTGTCGATCGGGTCATTCAGTCTGATCTGAATATAATTGGCAATCAGCATAAAGGCCATTAAAACAGCGAATCCGGCTGCGATCCATGCAACCCAGCGGGCCAGTTGAATTTTATCAGGTTTGTCGTTATTCATTATGTTGAAGTACAGTTATTTACTTTATTTATTTTTCCTGCAAACTATTCTTTTTTTACCGGGCAATAATCCATGCAACGCCCACAACTGAGGCAGTTGGTTTTGTTTGGCACCCAGTCTTCCCTTTTCCTGAAAGTAGACAAGCCAATCAGGCTGGAACCGATTGCCAGTCCCATGAAACCGCCCAAAATCCATCCGCCGATATAAAACTGATGGCGAATGGCGTCGGCCTCTGCAACCAGTTGGGCAGTTGTTTTTCCGAAGCTCATAAACGTCCGGACATCAATATTTTTATCGTCATTTTTCACTTCGGGATGCTCCACAATTTCTTCGGCCAGGTAAACGGTTTGGTTAAACCGCGACAACGGCACATGCAACATCGATCCGGCAAAACCGCCAATGCCAACCCACAAAGGCAAAATCAGGAAATAGGTCATCAGGCGGTTTACATTTTTCCGGCGTTTTCCGGTTTCGGCAACAGGTTCGTCGATGGCGCCAAACGGGCACGAGTTGGAGCAAAGTTTACACTGAATACAGGCCGCGGGCGTAATAGACATGTGGCGTGACGAAAAGCGCGACATCCAGCCCAACAATACGCCATAGGGACAGAAAAACCTGCAGTAAGGACGGGCAACAAAAACGCCGACAGCCAGAAACAGCAAACCCAGGATAAGCATGTGAAACGGCGCATCGAACCGGAAAAAACCAACAAACGGATCGTACCGGCAAATAATAAATTCGGATTTGGTAGCTGCATATAAAACAGCCAAACCAAGATATAAATACGGAATCAGGCCAAGTACTTTCTGAATCCACTTGGGCAATTCAATGGGACGAATGGCTACAATATCCTGAATAGCGCCTAGTGGACAGGCTCCTGCGCAAAACGTCCGCCCAAAGAAGAGTGAGAAAATAAGCGGCATCAGGAAAAATAAAAGCGCCGTAACCGGAATGGCATAGGTGGAATCGAATAAGCCAAGCACCACGTTTTGCACCGAACCAACCGAGCAGATACATCCTTCGCGATAAAAGCCGAAATAAACCAGCGAAAAAACCGAGGTCCAGAAAACGCCCTGACGCGAACGTTTCTTCAGCACAAACCAGGTCGTCAGGCTCAAAACAGCCAGCAAAACCAACACATCGAAATATTCGAGGAACAAAAATCGAGGCGACGGAACCGTAGTGCGCGGCTGTGCATAGCCCGTATCGAATTCAGGCTTCGGAAAGCGCTGCTGTGCTTCGGCGGCAAATGTCTGCACCGCGCTGTAAAGCATCAGCGAAATCAGGAGTATATATCTTTTTAGTTGGTTGATCATTTGATTTACGGTTTGTTTTTGAAAAAAATCAGGCAACGTGCGCAGCAATCTATCCTTTCTTCTCCTTCTCTTTGCTTCCCCCCTTGGTGAAATCGCCTTTGATCAGGTAAGGTGTATCCGCCGGAACGCGCTGAATGGCATCAGCTGGACAAACACGGGCGATGGCGCAGTCGTTGCAGTTTTTACAGCGGTCGTGCCTGATTTGCAGGTGCAGTGAACCATTGCCAAACGAAGTACATCCGGCCACACATTTGGCGCAGCCGATGCACAAATCTTCTTCAATGACATATTCGAAATATGGTTCTTCGATAAATTTTCGCTGAATAGCCGCCGTTGGACAAAGTTGATTCTCGGCAGCCGTGTTTCGGCCGTTGGGGTCGGGTTTCAGGTAACCGCCACACAAATCGCAGTAACCACAGAGGTCGTAGGCATGCACACATTTTACGGCAGAAGGCGTCATCACGCACTCGTCGGCACAGCGCCCGCACTGCACACACTTAAACGGGTCGATCTGCCAAACCATCGCTTTAGCCGACGACTTCAGCAGCGAAACACCGGCAACGCCACCCAGCGACACGGCCAGCGCCATCTGCATCCCACTCCGGATAAAACGGCGCCTTTCCATACTTTTCGGTTCTTTCCTATCGCTCATCTTCCCTGTATTTTTTAGCCTTATCAAGCGAACAACCACTCAGTTTGCTGCAAGAGCGGCAAAACTGGTTATCGGCACAATTATCGAGTTGAACCCGGTTATTAACCAGCAGATAAGCCGAACCTCCGACCATCGCCGAAAGAAAAGTCAGTTGACCTGCCCTCCTGAAAAAATCTCGTCTCGATGTCTTCATGTCATTTCTTTTCAAAAATCCGAACCTGCTTTTTACAAAAATCCAAAGCAATCACCCGTTCCTGCCCGTCCACAGCCACATCGGCAGCTTCTGTGCAATCTCGGTCGAACATATCCGGCGAAGCAACAACGCCTTTCAGCACGCCGTGCTGATCGTAAATCTTAATTCGAGGCATTCCCTTTTCACTGGTTATAAATGAATTATCAGGAAGAATGGCCATATACGCCGGATTACAGCAACCTGTAAATCCTGAAAGTTTAAAACCAGCTTCGCCCCACGAAGTGCGCAGCGAGCCATCGCGGTTAAAATTCTCCAGCGTGTGCATCCCGGGGTTGACCACCCAAAGCAAACCGCTGTCGTCAGTCGCTAAATCGAAATACGGGCTTGGAATCACCATCTCCGGAACACCTTTTTCGTCGTTCTTCTCCCCTATTTTTTCTAAAACTTCACCATCTGCATTACACCGGTAAACCATTCTGTTTCCGGCATCGGCCACGTAAATATTTTCTCCTGAAACCACCATTGAAGTAATCACCGAACGATCGCCAAACGAATTCCATTGTTTCAGGAGCGAGCCATCTGCTGTAAGCCGAAAAACGCTGTGGCGTGTGCCTACCCAAATTTCGCCATTGGCACCCAAAGCCACTGTCGAAGCGGTATCGGGCAGTTCTTTACGCCAAACTTCCGTTCCCGAATAATCATATTTCAGGAGGAGTTTTTCGGCTGCCACCACTATATTTTCTCCTGAAACAGTGAGCGCCCGTGGCTCCTGAACATTGACCGGAAAACTGCCGGTTTCCTTATAAAGTATCATCGACGGATCGACCTTCCGAAATTCGTCGACATTGTATTCGTAGGAGTTCTCTATATTTTTTCCAGCCTTTTTGCCAATAAAATCCTTGGCGATGATGATCACGATCGTCAAGGCCAGAACAATCAACACGTAGTTTACCAGTTTCCGGTTCATTTTTTTACTGACTTACGTTTACACAATACATTTTTTTCGAATCACGCAACAGCAAACGACCATCGGCAATGGCCATCGGTGCCCAGGCATCCTGACCGTCGAACAGCTTTTTTTGTGCCAGTTGTACATATTTTTTGCTGTCGGGTTTGATGAGTGTCAGCGTACCGTCGTCGCTCAGCAGAAACATCTTTTTATCGGCTATCAGGTATGGTCCCAAACCAAAACGGCTTTCTTTTCCCGAAGTCCAAACCACCTTGTTTACATCATCGGGGCTCACACAAATCAACTGATTTCTCAGCGAACCAGCATCTTTTGGTTCAACAGCAAACATCATCCCATCCCAAAGAACAGGTGTTTGCTGCTCGCAGGCCATCCCGTCTTTAGGCGCATATTCTTTCAACACATCCACTTTATAACCGGCACCCGATTGCGAAATTTTGATGACCATACTTCCGGCACCATATCCGGCAGTCAGGAATATTTTACCATCGGGGAAGCAAACAGGCGACGGAGCCACCACGGCATGATTCCAGGCGGTTGACGACCAGAGCACTTTGCCTTCGTCGGGCCCTTCGGCCGAAACAGCCGCCACACCTCCAACGGCGCTGTACACATACATTTTTTTGCCATTGAACGTCCACGGCATCACCGAGGAATGCGACATTTTGAATCCGCCGGGATTGGGCGCTTCCCACAATACTTTTCCGGTTGCACAATCAACAGCAATCATCAGCGCTGTTCCGCCGGGCGCCAGAATCGCTTTATTGTTGTCGATCAGCGGACACTGGCCTGTAAACCAAAGCGGAACTTCAGTCTTGTATTGCTTTTCCATATCGATTCCCCACAAGAGGTCGCCCGATTCGCGCTTCACACACATCGCATGGCAACGTGGCCCGATGGTTACCACATAATCGGCTGTAACGGCAGGCACTGTGCGCGACATGCCGTGGTTTCGCTTCAGGCTGACTTTATACGATCGACGCCAAAGTTCCTGGCCATCTTCGAGCGAGAAAACGCGCAAGGCATCTTCGCGCTTACCTTCGTCGTAGTCCATCACATAAACCTTTCCTTCGTAAACGGCTGGTCCGGCGTGGCCTTCGCCTAATTCGACCGACCACTGAATTTCAGGCTGGTTACCTGTCCACGAACTTTTCAGCGGTTGTGAATTCTTAACGATGTTGTCGCTTTCGGCACCACGAAAACGCACCCAGGTTCCTTTTAATCCTGAATTTGTTGTACCAAACGACTCAAACTTTTCGCCAATGTGCACATCGTCGGCTACAGCAGTCGAATCGCCGCCACGGTTATCGGCACCGGGAACACTCTCGGCAAATTTGCGTGTCGGATCAGAAAACATCCACCAGAAAAACAAGGCCAGCAACAGGCCAACAACCGCAAACAGCGTATATTTTAATCTCTTCTCCAATTCGTTCTACTTTTTCAAATCATAAACCATCAGGCTTTCGCCCCTTCGAACCATCAACTTTCCGCCATAAATAGCAGGATGCGCCCAAATTGGTCCCGTACCGCCTTTCATTTTGAAGGAACTTACCACGTCAAAATTTTCAGGATTGGGTTTAACAAGCGCCACATTGCCCGATTTCTCTTCGCAACAATACAACATGTCGTCTGCGGCAATCACCGGTCCTTTGTTGAACCACTCCTTTTCGTACATCGTCCGACCGGTTTCCCAATCAACACACACCCAGTTCCCTTTGGAGTTATTTGTCCAGTTGGACCCAAAAATATAGTTACCCAGCTTCACGACTCCGCCCATGTGGTTGTCGAGGTCGGGATTTGTCCATTCCACTTTTACAGAACGCCAGTCGGCAGACATACTTAGCATTACCGCCGGGTGTTGGTATCCGCTAGTCAGGAAAATATCATCTCCTGAAATCAGTGGTGTATTTGTATTGGCACCAACGCCAGTTTCGCCCGGATGATAATCAACTACATGAAAACTCCAGACAATTTCGCCGCTTTTCACATCTACGGCCATCAAATCGTTGGCTGTTTGAGCCAGAAGAAGCTCCAGATCGCCCTTTCGAATGATAACGGACGAGGCATAAGCACGCATTCCGCCAAGGCTTTTTGTTTTCCAGAGAAGGTGCCCGTCGTTTTTGTCGAACGCAACTACCGAAGTTTCTTCGCCACCTGTGACATAAAAAACAGCCTTATCCGAAACAGCGGGAGATTCGGCTATTCCCCAGCGGTGCGGCACTCCTTTGAATTTGGTCTGAGCGTCGACTGTCCAAATTATTTTTCCTGAAAGTGCGTCGAGGCAGCAAACTTCGCCCATACCACTCACCAGGAAAATGCGGTTATTCTCAATAGTCGGCGTACTGCGGGTTTCGGGGAAAGTTCCCGACCAGGCCCGTCCATACTTGGTTTCCCAGTTTTTGCGGCCATCCATGTTATAGCACGAAACCACATCAAAGGTATCTTTCTTCCCGGTGATATAAATCCGGTCGTGATAAACCACCGGTGATGAGTAACCGTTTCCGACGCTGTCGACTTCAAGCAAAAGCTTCGGCCCATTTTCAGGCCATACTTTCAGCAACGCTTCATCAGGATAAACACCCTGACGACCGGGACCGCGCCATTCCACCATGTCC
>JAEWME010000201.1 GCA_023393265.1 Bacteroidota bacterium
GATTTTCGTCTTTGTACGACGTGTTACCGCCACCGGCAATTACAAAAGCTTTCTGTTTGCCGTAGAACTGCGATATTTCTATAAGTTGCTGAATTTCGGGTTTCATATTTTAGTGTTGCGCGTTTCGTGTTACGTTTTGTTTTGCAAGCTGCTAGCAGCCAGCCTCTGGCAAAAAATTATCTGATAAATTTCTTAATTACTGCATTTCCTAATTCGACGAACGTATCGTATTCGTCGGTTTTGCCAATGCCGTCGGCACGAAGAAAACCTTCTTCCCCTTTGGCTTTCAGGTATTGGTGGGCCGCAATGATACAGGCACCTTCGTAACCAATCAGGTTTAATTCATCACCGAGTTCAACACCGTGGCGACAGCTCACTTTTACGGGATCGAGCTGCGGTGTGTTGTGCTCAGTTCCAAAAGAAATCAGGAAATTCTTCGAACGGAAGAACTGTACAAAATCCTTCAGGATGACAAAATCGTTGCGCCCCGGAATCAGTTCTATGCTAAAAATCTGGCGATTGACAAGTGCCTGATACAACTTTTCCTTGTCTCCCTCGAAGTCGGTGAAATTTCCTTTTGAATCGTCCAGAAGCACCGGATAGCAAGGAATTCCTCCACCACTAATGATAACCTGTTTCACCTCTTCCAGACTTAAAAAAGCTTTCGGGTCTTCAGGAACAAAAGCTTTTCCTCCTGTTTTTAGCAGGTTACCGCGAATTTCGTTTTCCAATCCTGAAATGTCATTCAGAGCTGATTTGGGTTCTTTTCCTGAGAAAATTTTTACATAAAAAGCTTTCTTGTCAGCTTCAGCCGTAAACTTTTCGTCGATTGCTATGCGCAAAGCTTTGGCAATGTGCCGCTCGCGCAACATGTTCTTTGCATATTTCGCCTTAAGCTCTTCAAAACTGAAATTGATTCCGGCATTCAGCTCAGCCAGAAATAAATTCAGTTTCTCAACCATTTCGGCAGTTTGCACATTGCTTTCGTGCTGCACCTGTTCGAGTAAGATCTGCTCATGCTGGCCAATTTTGAATGGGAAGCTCAAGCCTTTGCCGCTCATGTACGTTCGCCCAGGATTTGCCGGATCGTTTACACGAACGCCAGCTTCCTGCAAGTCGCGCTGCAAAGCCATAAATTCGATATTGAAGAGCGGGAATATTTTGTATTGCAGAGCCAGTTTCGCAAATTCGGGATAACCGTCGGTGGTGTAAAAATCGTTAATGCCCAGCACCTGCACACCTTCGGCCCTGGCCATTTGGAATGGCTGCTCAATTTCGGTGAAGGCACTGAATGAAAATGGGGTATGAAAATGCCCGTTAACCAGCAAAGGCATCTCTCCTTTGCTTTTCAGGTTTTGAGTTATGAGTTCCTGCCTTGCAGGAAAACCTGCAAAAAGTGAAATATCTGTCATTGCAATCAGGTGTTTACGGTTTCTGAAATTAATACAAAGTAAACCTTTCTCTGTTAAACCGGCATCCTTTGGTGTCCTGTGCATGTCGGAAAATACCTATTTAATTAAATTGAAAATACAGCCAGTCGGATTTATTTATTCCATAATTTTGGACTGTCAGATTCGGGAAAAAACGTCATTAATGCGATAGATTATGAAAAAGGTATACTACTTATTACTCATTGTTTTATTCTCTTTTTTCGCTTGTGAAAAAGACACTCAGGAAAAAACAGAATTCGACATTCTGAAAGAGGCCAAACTACCAATCCCAATGAAAGTTAGTTTTGTTATGACCTACGATGCAAACTATCCTGCAGTAACCTGTTCGCCTGCAACTTTGCCTGTTCCGCTCCCCGGAAAGGTTTGGATTGACGGTAACGCCACGCACATTGGAAAAGTTGACGAAACGAAAAGCTATGCGATTACAACCTCTTGCCAGGTTATTGACGCAACTCATCTTAAAGAGGTATTTAAAGGTATTATCACGACTCAAAATGGTGATTACTTTAATTTCACAGGATGGGGAATTATTGACTTATCGAATGTTCTCACCTCAAAAAATGGCACTGTGACAGGTGAAATCACAGCAAACGATGGCTCCGGAAAATTTAAAGGAGTAAAGGGAACCATCACGATGACTGAAGGAACCATTGATTTTGCGACAAACAGCGTAGAATGGAATGGTGAAGGTGAATTAAGCTACGAATAAATTTTCTCATACATTTGAAGCGCTAAAATACTGCGTTGTCCAGGTTAAGCCCAACGTATCCAATGTATCCCGAAGCGTTGGCATTGATTGATATTTGAACCATTAAAACGACCGTCATCGGGATAAACTTCCAAATGACGGTCGCTGTTTTTTATAGCTCATCAGGAATTCCTATATCAGAAACTGGAATAAATCCGGACGTTCGTTGAGATATTCTGCCAGAAAACCGTTTTCCGCCATGCGTTCCATCAAACCCGGAAAATCTTTTTTATCCTGAATTTCAATACAAATCAGCGCAGGGCCTTGCTCGCGGTTGGTTTTCTTCGAATATTCAAACATGGTAATGTCGTCTCCGGGACCAAGAACTTTATCCACGAAGTCGCGCAAAGCACCTGCACGTTGCGGAAAACGAACAATAAAATAATGTTTCAAGCCTTCGTAAAGCAGCGATCGCTCTTTAATTTCTTCAGTTCTTGTAATATCGTTGTTACTGCCCGAAACCATGCACACCACATTCTTTCCGCTTATCTGTTCGCGATAAAAATCGAGCGCCGCGATAGCGAGCGCACCTGCCGGTTCAACCACAATGGCATCCTGGTTGTACAATTCCAGAATTGTTGTGCAGACTTTTCCTTCAGGAACGGTAACAATATCATCAATAACCTGCTGGCAAACTTTAAAAGTGAGATCGCCCACCCGCTGAACGGCAGCACCATCAACAAACTTATCAATATCGCTCAATGGAGTCACTTCACCTTTTTCAAGGCTTATTTTCATTGAAGGTGCACCGGCTGGCTCCACACCTATAATTTTGGTATCCGGACTTATCTGCCTGAAATACGCCCCTACTCCGGCTGCCAAACCACCACCGCCAATCGGTAAAAACAGGTAATCGATATGCCCGTTGAAATCCTGCAAAATTTCGACTCCGGCAGTAGCCTGGCCTTCTATGATCTGCGGATCGTCGAACGGATGAATGTAGACCATTCCTGTTTCGAGGGCATTGTTGTGAGCTGCGTCCGAAGCCGCATCGTAAGTATCGCCCACCAAAACGACTTCAATTTTATCCTTGCCAAACATTTTCACCTGGGTGATTTTTTGCTTCGGCGTAGTTGTAGGCATATATATTTTGCCTTTTATGCCAAGCAACTGACACGAATAAGCCACACCCTGCGCGTGATTTCCGGCACTCGCACAAACCACGCCTCTTTCGCGCTCTTCGTCAGTCAATCCTGAAATTTTATTGTAGGCACCACGGATTTTGTACGAGCGCACAATCTGCAAATCTTCCCTTTTCAGGAAAACATTTGCGTTGTAACGGCCCGAAAGGTTTTTGTTTTGCTGAAGCGGAGTAACTTCAACAATGGTATTCAGGTTTAACTGGGCAAGCGTGATGCTGCGCAACGTTGGGAAATACGATTTCTGCTCTGACATTGGTGTCTTCAATTTTCGAATCAGCAGCAAAATTAAAGTGAAAACCGAAATTGAAGCTTGTATTTCGTGAAAAACAAACGAACGAAACAATTCTTTAAATTATTGAGATACAAACTATCAGTTATACTGATGCTGAAATAACAGATTTCAGTCATAAAATCAACTCAAACCCAACGACTTTGCCCGGACCTGTCGTTTTTATTCTCCTGGTTTATCAACCCCCCCCGAAGTGTTTGTGTTAGCGTCCCGTTAAATATTTAATGAGAAGAGAACATCCTTTCGCCAGGCCGGAATACCTTTGTGCCGGAATAAATTTAGTCAGGATATGTACGAGAAAATGTGGAACAGGGATTTTATACTCCTGACACTGTCGAACTTCTTCATGTGCATTACCTATTATGCACTTATTGCTGCGCTGCCTGTTTACCTGGTCAGCGAACTTCAGGCGGGTAAATCGCAGGTTGGTTTGGTACTGGCAGCTTACACCATCGCATCGGTTATCAGCCGGCCGTTTGCGGGTTTTGCACTCGACCGCTTTGGACGAAGAACCATATTCCTGATTGCCTTGGTTTTCTACACAAGCCTTTTCGCAGGTTACCTGGTGGCGTTCAGTATTGTGGCGCTCATCGCACTACGTTTTGCTCAGGGCCTCACCTGGGGTTTTACAACCATCTCCGGATCGACCATTGCAGTTGATATTATCCCGCTGGCGCAGCGCGGTGAAGGAATCGGCTATTTCTCCCTTTCGACGACCCTTGGCATGTCGGTTGGACCGATTGTCGGCGCTATGATCATCCACCACGGCGGATATTCCGAATTATTTTTTGCGGCACTCTTTATCAGCCTGGCAAGTCTCGTTTTTGCCTACGCCATCCGTTTCCCCCAAAAGCGAAACGGGAAAAAAGAAATCAAACTCAGCGCGGAAACGCTGTTTCACGAAAAGTCGGTTTTACCTTCCCTGAACCTGCTGGTGATAATGACGACCTATGGCGCGTTGCTCTCTTTTATTGCTTTATTTGGACGCGAGATAGGCATCGAAAACACGTCACTTTTCTTCCTGATTTTTGCCATTGGCATTGCCACCTCGCGTGTCACCTCAGGAAAAACATTCGACAAAAAAGGGCCGAAAGGTATTCTAACTTTTTGCCTCGCACTCATGATTATCGGGTTCCCGCTGCTCGCATTGGTGCGTAATCCCGTGGCTTTTTACACTTCGGCGCTGATCATTGGCTTTGGGATTGGCGTAGTTTTCCCAACATTTCAGACCATCGTGAATAACCTGGCAAGCGACGAAAACCGTGGTGCAGCCAATTCTACACTTTACACAGCGCTGGACATTGGCATGGGACTCGGGATGGTTATCTCCGGCATTATTGCCCAATATCTTTCCATTTCAGCCGTTTTCCTGATCAGCTCACTGGTGTGCGTGGCCGGGCTGGCATTTTTCAGGATTAAAGTGATCGGTTTTTACAATCGAAACATCCATTAAACTGATTACCGTTTGCTTCAATCATTTCTTACGGTAAAATATTTTTC
This sequence comes from Bacteroidota bacterium, assembly GCA_023393265.1. Taxonomy (GTDB): domain Bacteria; phylum Bacteroidota; class Bacteroidia; order Bacteroidales; family Prolixibacteraceae; genus Aquipluma. Next base: position 5,131 of record JAEWME010000201.1, read on the forward strand.
CGGTAGCCAGCAATCCGGCAAATACGAAAACACCGAACAGCAAGCTACTGAATGCAACCTGCATTCCGCCCGATATTACGTGACCACTCGTACAGCCCCCCGCCATTCTTGCACCAAAAAGCATGATAAAACCAGCAACAAAAGCCCAAACAATTCTTTTTACCGGAGAATTTCCCTCTGTTTTTTCCCATCCTGAATGAATCAGTTGTATCCTGAAATCTTTTCTGAGCACAGAAATAATTACTCCTGAAAGAAAGGCGCCGGACAGGAAAATCAGTTCCCAATGTCCAGGCTTCTGAATAGACTGAAAATAATCATTTTGAGTCAATCCACAAATTGCATCGCCTACATACGGATAGGTTGTTGAAGCGCCAACCGGACGATCGGCAACGCCAGTTGCAAAAACAATACCGGCGAGTACTGCTAGCAAAGCTCCGGCATACAACCAGCGATAGTCTTTTTTATTTTCGAGCTTATTCAGCCACAAAGCAACTGCGACCAACAATGCACCAAAAATAAACAGTACAGCGTAGAACATGGCACCATTCCCCAACACACTTTGCAACGAAATTTTACCCAGATCGGGTCCGAGTAGTCCTTTTACAGAAGGCAATGCAAGCGTGTAAGCAATACCGCCCGAAATTCCGCCTACAATACCCACCAGCGCATCGAGCGAACCTTCGCCCAAAGAGATAGCCATCGTTCCGGGGCAATATCCCAGAATAGCCATTCCAATTCCAAACAAGATGCCACCCAACGCGACACCACCCAGAATCAGCGGTTTTACGTGATAAGACGCATATCCAAGGTTTATTTCAATATTCAGGAGGATGGCACCAAGACCAACTGCTACCAGGATAGCTTTAGCAACAGTAAAATTCTCCAAACGGGCCATTCCGCTAATGGTATTGTACTTGTTCAGGCGGGCGCTTTGCAGAATTGCTCCAAACAGAAAGCCTAAAATGAGGGTAACGAGAAACATGATTTTAAAATTTTAGTTGGTTGTCTTTTTGTAAAAACATGGCAATTTACAAACATTGACGGAGAGGAAAGAATAATTTTCTGCAATGTTTTTGATTCCCTGTGCAAGTTTTCTGATATTTAGGTGTCAAACATGCAAAATAAGATTTCGACAAAACAGGCATGGATGAAACGGAACTCATCAGGGCAATTCAATCGGGCGACCAAAAGGCATTCAGACTGCTGGTAGAAAAGTACCAGCGAGTGGTGGTGAATACCTGTTTTGGCATTGTCCACAACCAAACGGATGCCGAGGACATTGGTCAGGATGTTTTTCTAGAGGTTTTCAGAAGTGCAGTCCGTTTCAGGGGCGACGCACAGTTGTCGACCTGGCTGTACCGCATTGCAACAAACCGCTCGCTGAATTTCGTCCGCAATAACAGGCGCCAGCGTTTTTTGCAAAGCATCGAAGAAGCATTTTCAGGAGGAAAAAACAGAAACAGGGAAATAACTGAAAACCACTCTGACCAGCCAGACCAGAAATTGACGAATCAGCAACGTTCCGAGGTGCTTCACCAGGCAATCGACCGGCTTCCGGAGAAACAACGCATCGCCTTTGTGCTTAATAAATATGAAGATCTTACTTATCAACAAATTGCTGAAGTGATGGAAACCTCTTTGCCTTCGGTCGAATCGTTGCTTCATCGGGCAAAGAAAAGCCTTCAGGAGCAATTATATGAGTGTTACCGAAAAAAGTGCATCTGAAAATGCAAGTTTTACAAACAATTGGTGTCAAAAACCTTAAACGAGACAAATATGAAATGCAAAGCCGTACATAAAGACCTGATTTTTTATCTGGACGGAGCGTTGCCGGTAGAAAAGATGCAGCAAGTAAGCAGGCATCTGGACGAGTGCGCTGATTGCAGGGAATTTCTCGTTTTCCTGAAAGAAAGTACTGATATTATTTTGGAAGAACGAAGTGCAGCAGTCTCGCCCTACTTCTTTACCCGCTTAAATGCCCGCATCGGCATGCAGCAAAATGCACGAAACAACAACTGGTTGGTACAGGCTGTACAGCCTGCTTTCTTCACAGTTTTGCTGATTGCAGGAATATACGCCGGATTAAAGATCGGTGGAATGGCATCGGCTGACAACAAAACACTGGAGCCATCTTCGGGCATGACGCAGATCGTTAATGATTTTCAGAGTGAACCAATTGAATCTTATTTACTCGATCAATTATGAATTCACTGCAAAAAAACCGCATACTGATCTGGCTGGTTATTATACTAGCCGCAACCAACCTATCCACCATCGGATCATTTTATTACCATCGCATCTCGGAGTTGAAAACTGCAAAACAGGCCGATGAAGATCAAACAACCATTCCCGGAGAGCAAAGGGCCCGTTTCTTCGGCGATGAGCTTAAACTTACCGACGAGCAGTTGGAGCAATTCCGCACGGTCAACCGCAATTTTAACCGAACAGCCCGTTCAATCGAAGAAAAACTGGCCGAGCTAAGGCAGGGAATGATTGAGGAGCTAGGCCGGACCAACCCCGACACCGTTTGGCTCGACAGTATCGCCACCGAAATCGGTGAAAACCACCGCGAACTGAAAAAGGTAACAACTACCTTCTATCTCAACATGAAGAGCATTTGCAATACCGATCAGCAGATCAGGTTACACGAAATTTTTCAATCGATGCTTAACAAAGACAGCCAGGTAAACCTGCCACAACCGGGACACCGGAGAGGCAGGGGCTGGAACAGATAAATCAACCTTTTAAATATCAAAATTCATGAGAACAAATCGATCATTGCGGTTTGCAGGGATTGTTATTGCCCTGACCGTGACCTTATCAACAGCTTTTTCAGCCAGCGCCCAACAGGGCAAAAACCGGAATAAGAGCAAAGCCGGAACCTGTATTAACCAAATTTCAGGATTGAGCCAAGGGCAGAAAGACCAGATTACCGCACTCGAAACAACACACCAAACAACCATGAGCAGCCTGCGCGAAAAGCGGCAGTCGGCAACCACCTCATCGGAAAAAGATCAGATTCGCAACCAGATGAACACAGAAGTATCCAATCACCGCAATGCAGTGAGGTCGCTGCTGAACACCGGGCAGCAAAGCCAGTTCGATCAGATTCCACGCAACCAAAACGGGCAGCAAGGAAATGCAGGCCAGTCGAAGCAAAGACGCGGTGCCGGAAACTGCACCGGACAAGGATATGGGAAAAGAGGGAAATAAGCCCGAAATAAAAACTCATTTATCAATTAAAAAACCAGAAAGAAATGAAAACAAAAAGCAGTTTACCAGTTTTGCTGATCGCCTCAGCCCTGGCACTTGGGTTTGCTTCGTGCAACAACTCAGCTATTGATCCCGAATTTGCGCCAAACCTGAAATCGGCAACATTCGGCGCCATTACCGATTATCCTGATTTAGTTTCCGACGAGCAAACCGGAATACTCCAGATGCGCGAAGAGGAAAAAATGGCGCACGATATTTACATCACATTTTCAGGATTGTTTAACGAGCCCATTTTTGGAAACATCGCAGCAAGTGAAACCAATCACTACGAAGCTGTTGGCAATTTGATTACGATCTATCAATTATCTGATCCTTCAACGGGTACAGAAGGCACTTTTACCAATCCTGAGATTAGTGAATTGTATGCAAGCCTGATGACTACTGGCTCCGGAACACTTTTAGATGCGCTGAAAACCGGCGCACTAATCGAAGAGACAGACATCATCGATCTGGAAAAGCTGGTTGCTGCAACAGAAAACCCGCTAATCCTGCAAGTGTACAACAATTTGCTGAGCGGCTCGCGCAACCACCTGCGCTCTTTTGTTGCAACACTGACAATCTACGGAGAAACTTATGTTCCTCAACTGATGGATCAGGAAGCTTTTGATACGATCATCAATGCACCAATGGAAACTCAGAAACAAAACGGAACGAGAACAGGCAACGGCAAAGATAAAACAGGCTCTGCGTCATCAGGAAAGGCCAATAGCAGTTCGAGAAACCAGAACGGAACAGGAACCGGTATTTGCATCAACAGCTAGAAATTACCTCGGATTGAAAAATCCGTACCATCCACCGGAGGCTCTTCAAGTGATTGAAGGGCCTTTTTGTTTTATTTAAAAATACTGCTCCGATGACTTCCTGTCATCGGAGCAGTAGGAAAATAAGGCTTAAATTTTGCGTCCAATATAGAATACATAGCCGTAGTAAGCCTTATATCTGGCGTACAGTTCGGCTTCATAGCGCTGGAACCCGATGAATTCCTCAGCCATTTTGTTACCTGCATACTTCTTCAGAAAAATTTCCTGAACAGCGACTTGCGGAACATGGTAGTTTTCGGTCCAGCAATATTCGGGCAAGATAAAAGTGGCAACGGGAATATATCCTGCCTTTTGCATCTGTGCAACTTTATTGGGGATCGTGTCTATTTCAGGATAAGCATCCATCCAAAAGTCATTGATTTCGGCAGGCCGCTCTTCGGTAAACCACGATGCCTCGGTAACAGCAATGTAACCGCCCAACTTCAAGAATTTGCGCCACTCGGTGAGGCCACGTACAAAACCGATGTTGTAAATAGCGCCTTCCGACCAGATCAGGTCGAGTTCTTCTTCCCGAAAAGAAAGGGCGTCCATCGAACCGATCTCACCTTTCACGCGCTCCTGAAGGTTCAGCCGTTCGGCATTGCGGTTAAACAGGTTGATGAAATCGGGAAACAGGTCGATACCGGTAATTTGCCCGGGAGCATTTTGTGCCAAAACCAAAGTCTGGCCACCTGTTCCGCAGCCTAAATCAGCGATGCACGATTCAGGAGTCAGGTTGTCGATAAAACTCAGCGCCTGGATGGTCGCTTCCGGACTTCCGGGCCCCTGCCTTTCGAGGTTTGTAAAATATTCGCAGATTAAAGTAAAATCGAATTCGTGAATTGATTTATTATCGTTACTCATGATGTTTAAATTGAAATGTTTGATTGTCGACAAAGCACACAAAGCCTTTGCCAACAGATTTTTGATGAAATATAAAAATGAAAATAACTCCGGACAGAATTGCCCCGAGTTGATTAAGGTGATAACTTTAGATTGAATAATCCAAAGTTATTTACTTCACAATATCCGAATTCAAATTAAACATCCAAGGATTTTAGTGCCTCAAATTTATGATTTTCTGTCGTTCACCGAATTGATTGACGGAAAAATTATCGCCGGAAATTTCACCCATCGCCCTAAAGAACAGGAAACAACTCCATCTAAATTATTTACAAATAGGATATTACAGGACTAAATCAAAAAAAGAATCTGGTAAATCTCGGTATCATTCTTTGTTAAACTTCGGGAACATGTTGCTTCTTTTTCGACCTGAAGCGTATAGAAAGCCTGTTGATCAGGTTATCTTTATCGCCAGATTTCAATTCACTTAATCCATGATTCAGGATATTTTTCCGCATCGGCTAAACAACCAGTATATAGCAGGACGTACCCTCTCGGAAGACGATATTATTCTTTCATTTCGGGGTAACGGGATACTACTCAAAAGCGAGGAAGAAGCGTTTTCGTTCCCGCTCAAAAGAAATATTCAGGAAATAACTGAAGCAACAGAAAAAACATTTCTGTTTACGCTCGACGACGTGCCTTGTTTCCTGGTCTGGAACGATTTGCAGCCAACCGATCCTCAACTATGCTACCAGGAAATCAGTTTTTTCAGAACAACCAAACAACGCGAGATTGGCTGGATCAGCCTGGTTGGGCTACACCTTCGAAACTGGTATCAGCAAAACAGATTCTGCGGAAGGTGCGGCACAAAAATGTTGCATAAAACCGACGAACGCGCCATGTTGTGCCCCATGTGCAACAACGTTGTTTACCCGAAAATATCGCCTGCCATCATTGTTGCCATATTAAGTAACAACAAAATTCTGCTGGCCCACAACGCTGGCTTTGCTGGGAAATGGTATTCGCTGATTGCCGGTTATGTTGATGTAGGCGAAACACTGGAAGAAACCGTGGCACGCGAAGTGAAAGAAGAAGTTGGCCTCGACATCAGGAATATCAGGTACTACAAAAGTCAGCCATGGGCGCTATCAGGCTCTATGATGATCGGTTTTATTGCCGAAGCCGACGAACAACAACCCATCAGGATTGACGGGAAAGAAATTACCGATGCAGCCTGGTTCTCTCGCGGAAATTTGCCCGACCATGCCTCCACCATCAGCATTGCAGGAGAAATGATCGAAAAATTCGAGAGAGGCGAATTATTGTAACTGCTGATTCTTCGGAATACTTTAGCGGGTATACCGGTCAAAAACGTCAGTCAGTTCTATAGGCGCAACCGGCCTTCCAGTCTGATTGTTGACAGTCACTGCAGCTACTTTCCCTTTTACAACCAGTTTCATATCTGGCAAGCGATAGATATCCTGAAGAAAAACAAACTTCAGGTTTCCCTCGCGGGCAACATTCACATTGCAAACAAACTGGTCGCCACTTTTCAATGGAAATTTATAGTCGATCTCGATGCGGATTACCACTGCATCGATGCCATCGTCGTGCATTTTTGCGAAGTTGAGTCCGGCCTGCTCCAAAAACTCATGTCGGGTGTGTTCCAGGTAATTTTGGTAAACAGCATTGTTTACAATACTCTGCAAATCGCATTCGTAGTCGCGCACCTTAAAAGGCAGTTCAAAAACGTATTCCATTTCTTACAATTAAAATTGCCTAAAAATATCCATTTTTTGTGGTTTAAAACTTCCTGACATCTAAATAGCCAAATGAATCTGGTTGCAAGTTTTGCACTATTTTTGCCAGCGATTTTCGAATTGCCATGAAATACATTCTGTTTATTTTAACCATACTTCTGCTAACTTCGGGAACACCGCCCCAAACTTTTCGGGACAAGCAACTGAAATTTACCCGCGTAAAAGAAGCCTACACAGCCAAAGAAAAGGCGGTAATCCAAATGCTGTCGGATCATTCCATCTCGCGCGACAGCCTGCGGATATACCTGCGCGCATTCAAAACCGAGAAGAAAATAGAACTCTGGGGAAAGAATATCTGCGACTCAACTTACATCCTGATTAAAGAATTTCCGATCTGCGA